>JAEENW010000172.1 GCA_016283945.1 Bacillota bacterium | reverse complement strand
CATCATCCAGGGCATCTACGGCATTCCCAGAGCCTCCGTCGGCGATTCCAGGATCAACGTCGGCCAGGTCATCGCCGGCTCCGGCAGAAACGTAGTCTGCGACAGAGTCAAGATGGTCATGGAGCTCAGGGGACTCACCCAGGCAGCCCTCGACTACATGGAGCCCTACGCCAGAAGGATCATCGAGCACGGCGCCGCCATGCACGGCTGCACCGCCGAGATCAAGATGATGGGCGCCACTCCCTGCGTGCTCATGGACAGCCCCGAGTTCACTCCCGATCTCAAGGAGCTCTGCGACAGCCTCGGCTTCAAGACCCTCGGCATCGAGCCCACCAGCGGCTCCGAGGACTTCTCCTTCATGGCTGAGAGAGTCCAGCAGCACGGAGGCAAGAGCTGCTTCGTAATGATCCAGACCAACGAGCCCAATCCGGCTCACTCCGTCGTCTTCGACATCGACGAGAAGGATCTCCCGACCGGATCCAAGTTCCTCTGCGCGGCAGTCACCTATCTCATGGGACTGACCGTCAAGGAGTAAGGCCTCTGCAAGGACAGATATCCGTTCGCATTCCATATCCCGCGTGCCTCGCGTGCGCGGGATATTTTTGTGCGCTTTAAGTCCATTTATCCCGCGCCGTATGTTATCATTAATCAAAACTAACTCTACTCAGTGTTCTGCATCAACGGTGATAGATATGTCAGGATCAGAAGACTTGCTGAATGAAAGCGCCTCGGACGCCTATAAAACAGGAGACGCGCAGGAGCGAGAAGACAGCTACTGGCAGAGCGTATATGAGCTCGGACGCGGATATGAAGAAGACGGGGACGCGAAGCGGGCCTTCACATATTATGAGATGGCGGCTAGCAACGGAAACCCGGCCGCGAAGTTCGAATGCGGCAAATGCCTGTACTTCGGGAAGGGGACTGAGCCCGACCTCATCAGGGCGAGCGGATACCTTCAGGACGCCGAAGCTGCCGGCATAAGCGGAGCCTCTGAGCTTCTGAAGACGGTCGAAGCCGAAATCGAGGAGACAGGCCTCGCGGAAAAGGCCGCCGAAGAGCGTGAAGAGCTCGAAAGCTCCGGAGACGCCGAAGCCATATACGAGGAGGCCAGGACATGCTACTTTGACAAGGATGACATCGAGCGGGCCATATACCTGCTGAATCTTCCTGCCGCGCGGGAGGATCCGGACTGCGTTCACTTCCTCGGGCGCATCTATATCAACAAGTACGACGATCCCGATACCGGGATCCCCTACATAGAGAAGGCCGCGTATATGGGGCATCAGTACGCCTGTCAGGAGATGGCCGAGTACTATGCCCAAGGCAGGTACGTGCCCGAGGATATAGAAACGGCAAAGGAGTGGGCTGAGAAGGCCGCTTCCCTCGATGAGGACAATGTGTACCATGCGTGCGCTGCGATAGCCAGCTATTATCATAAAAAGCGCGACTATTACAGCGCGTTGAATTGGTTAAAAAAGGTTCGGGATGAGGAGTATGGATATCTTAACTTCGCCGGAATAAGGCGCGTTAAAGAAGACATCGTCGCGGAGCACGCCGCAAAGGACGAGCTGAGATTGCTCCGGATACAAAAAGGCCCGCTGAGCTCCGAGGATATTCGCGGTGCCTTCAGCGAGTTTGACGAGCGGGCAAGGAAGCTCTACTCCGATAAGGGCCTCAGCAGGCGAATACTCGGCGCTCAAAGCGGAAATACCGACGATATAAGATGTCTGGCCTACGCTTACTTCAGGGCGGGCAATCTTGACAGCGCGCTGGAATGGGCTGAGAAGGGCGCAAAGCAGAACGACGCCGAATGCATGCGCCTTCGCGGAGACATATCCCTGTTCTGCAAAGATCCCGGTGAGGCTGTCGGCTGGTATCAGAAAGCCGCAAGCTTCGGAAGCCATGACGCATTTGAGGATCTGGGCTACTGCCTTACCCAGCCCTACGGAGCGGTAGAAGGAGTCAAAAAGGATAGCGCGAAGGGCGTCGGATACTACGAGGGCGGAGCCCTGACAGGCAGCCTCCTCTGCCAGAAGGAGCTCAGCAGCATGTATGAGACGGGCAGGGACGTTAAACAGGACCTCGAAAAGGCGTACCACTGGCTCAACGAGGCGCTGCTCCCGGGCGACTCTTTCAAGCTCATCGACATGAAGGCGGAGCTCGACAAACGCAGGGATGAAGCTAAACAGAGCGCAGACTCGGATCCAAGCCGGAAGGGTGACGATACCGCCAAGAACGGGGATACAGGACCGTCAGCCTCATCGACCTACAGGCCGAAGAAGGACGTGCTCTTTGAGATCCTCGGCATAGCCGCGTCTGCCGCTTTCTATTACCTGTCGAAGCTGTTCCTCGCGAACGGGGCAGGGCACAACGCTGTGGAGAAGACCATCCATCTCGGGTTCTTCACGGGGCTGATAGTCAATCTTGTCTGCGTCGGCGGCATTGTGATGACGGCGGCTGGGGCTCTGAGCTGTCTTGGCATATCGCTGTTCAACGAACCCATCATCATGGGCATAGTCGGCGGAGCCGCCGGTCTGTTCTACATGATACTGCTCGGCGTACACCCGGTCCTGCTCACTTACGCGCTGTACATAAGCATCGGACTGGCTGCCGTGTTCGTGCTCAGGATCATATTCAAAAAACCTTACTGAAGCACTACAGTATTTTAAGTAAACAGGATATAATTAATGGGTTGTTAGGGATCCAGGGATCCATCACATTTGAAAGGAGAATTCAATGGCAAACGAACTCTACAAAGAAATGGCTGCGTACATCGATACCCGCAAGGATTTCATGAGAGAGCGCAGACAGGATTTCCACAAGCATGCTGAGGCAGGCTGGCACGAAGTCAGGACCTGCTCCATCATCGCCGACCACCTCGTAAAGCTCGGATATGACAAGGCTCCCTTTAAGCTTCTCATGGGCAAGGAGTGCATGAACGACGACGAGAGAATGGGCCTTCCCGATCAGGAAGAGCTCGATTTCATCTATCAGAGAGCTCTCGACGAGGGCGCCATCATGCCCTACGCCGAGAAGTTCAAGGACGGACATACCGCTGTTATCGCGATCCTCGAGACCGGCAAGCCCGGCCCCGTCATCGGCCTCCGTACCGATATCGACGCTCTCGGAGTAGTCGAGTGCCAGGATCCCGCCATCCACAGACCGGCCAGAGAAGGCTTCGCCTCCATCCACCCGGGCGAGATGCACTCCTGCGGCCACGACGGCCACGCCACCATCAACATGATGGTCGCCGAGACCCTCATGAAGTACAAGGACCAGCTCTGCGGCACCGTCAAGATGGTGTTCCAGCCCTCCGAGGAAGGCGTCAGAGGCGCCAAGTCCATCGTAGGCTCCGGAGTGCTTGACGACGTTCAGTACATGCTCGGTATCCACGTAGGATCCCGCAAGGACGACGAGCAGCTCGGCTTCCGCTACGGCCTCAACATGGCCAACGCCAAGATGGACGTCTACCTCACCGGCAAGGCCTGCCACGCCGCTTCCCCGGAGAACGGCAACAACGCCATGCTCGCCATGGCAGCCATCGTTCAGGGCGTTTACGGCATCCCCAGGGCTTCCGTAGGCGACGCCAGGATCAACGTCGGCCAGGTATTCGCCGGCTCCGGCAGAAACGTAGTCTGCGACAGAGTCAAGATGGTAATGGAGCTCAGAGGACTGACCCAGGCCTCCCTCGAGTATCTTGAGCCCTACGCCAGAAGGATCATCGAGCACGCCGCCGCCATGCACGGCTGCACCGCCGAGATCGTCATGATGGGCGCCACTCCCTGCTATCCGACCGACGACAGAGCCTTCGCCGACGAGATGTGCAAGCTCGCCGGATCCCTCGGCTTCAAGACCGACGGACCGTACGACGACAACACCTCCGAGGACTACACCTACATGGCTCAGAGAGTCATGGAGAATGGCGGAAAGAGCTGCTTCGTCTGGGTCATGACCCCGGAAGCCGCCGCCCACCACGCCGTGACCTTCGACTTCGAGGAGAAGGACCTTCTCAACGGAGCCAAGTTCTACTGCGGTGCCGTGACCTACCTCATGGGCCTCACCAAGATGTAGGACAGTCACAGAATCACAGACCATCACATTCCCCGGGCGCTGAGAGCGCGTAAAGGGGACAGAGGCCGCGCCTGACGCGGCCGGCTCTCGGCGGGCCGTTCCACCCACACGGAGCGGTCCGCCGTTTTATTAAGCACAAGGAGATAAGCTATGGCAAACGAACTGTTCAAGGAAATGTGCGCGTACGTGGATACCAAGCAGGACTTCATGACGAAGACCCGCCAGGACTTCCACAAGTTCGCCGAGGGCGGCTGGCACGAGGTCAGGACCTGCTCCATCATCGCAGACCATCTGGTAAAGCTGGGCTACAC
>JAEENW010000171.1 GCA_016283945.1 Bacillota bacterium | reverse complement strand
TCGACGCCAACGACGAGCAACTCGATTTCCCCATCCTCTACGGCATCGCCCGCCAGGGCATAGTCGTCAGGGATCCCGCCGAGGTCGCCGGCATCAGCATCGAGGCTCCGGACGGGAACAAGGTCCGCAAGGCCGCGGGCGGCCAGGGCGGCTTCAACATCGCGCCGCTCTTCGAGACCATAATCTCACAGTGCGGAGCCTATCCCGACAGGGACGACGAGCCTCTGCAGATGCAGATCAGCTCTCTCGCCTACGACGACTACATCGGAAGGCTCGGCATCGGCCGCATCGACGCGGGCGTGCTGAGGACCGGTGACAGCGTCGCCGTCGCCAAGCCGGACGGAAGCTACGAGATGAGAAAGATCAACCAGTGCTTCGTCTACAGGGGTATGAAGAGGGTCGCCGTCAGCGAGGTGCACAGCGGAGACATCTGCGTCATCTCCGGCATACCCGACATCACCATCGGGGACACCGTCTGCAGAGAGGACCATATCATAGGGCTCCCCTCGATCAGCATCGAGGATCCGACCCTGTCCATGAACTTCATAGTCAACAAGAGCCCCTTCGCCGGCAAGGAGGGCAAGTTCGTTACCACCCGCCACATCAAGGAAAGGCTCGAGAAGGAACTTGAGGTCAACGTCGGACTGCGCGTGGAGCCCACCGACTCGACCGACGCCTTCAAGGTCTCCGGACGCGGCGAGCTGCACCTCTCCATACTCATCGAGCAGATGAGGCGCGAGGGCTACGAGCTCGCGGTCTCCAAGCCCGAGGTCATCTGGGGCAGGGGCGACAAGGGACAGAGGACTGAGCCCGTCGAGGAGGTAGTCATCGAGGTCCCGGACGAGTACTCCGGCACCATCATCAACGACCTCAACCTCAGAAAGGGCATCATGGTCTCCATGGACGGCAAGAACGGCCGCTCCAGGATAACCTACACCGCTCCGACCAGAGGCCTCATGGGATACAGGAGCCAGTTCATCAACGAGACCAGAGGCGAAGGCACCATGGTGCGCCGCTTCGTGGGATACGAGGACTACAAGGGGGAGATCCCCGAGAGGAGCGCCGGAGCTATCATCGCTCAGGAGCCCGGCACCACCACGCCGTACGCCCTCAACAACATCCAGGAGAGGGCGCAGCTCTTCCTCGGCCCAGGAGTCAAGGTCTACGAGGGCATGATAGTCGGCCAGAACAGCAGGAACGAGGACATGATAGTCAACCCCTGCAAGGCCAAGCACGTCTCGAACATGAGAGCCGCCGGCTCAGACGAGGCGGTCAAGCTCTCTCCCCCGAGGGTGTTCACTCTCGAGGAGGCTCTCGAGTGGATCAACGACGACGAGCTCGTCGAGATCACTCCGACCGATATCAGGCTGCGCAAGAAGATCCTGAATGAGCTCGAGAGGCGCAGAAGCGGCAGAAATTACAACAGGCAGTAAAATGGATATAAGGATCACCGACATAAGCGTAAAGGGCGAGGGCATAGGCCGCGCGGACGGCCGCGCCGTGTTCGTCCCCGGGACTCTCCCGGGTGACCTCGCGCGCATAGAAATGATCGATGACAAGGGGCGCCTCGCTAAGGGGCGCCTCGTTGATATCATCGAGCCGTCGCCGGACAGGACCGTGCCCGCCTGCGAGATCTGCGGAGAGTGCGGGGGCTGCCCCCTTATGGGCGTCAGCTACGATGCCCAGCTCCGCCTCAAGGAGAAGCACGTGCGCGACGCTCTTACGAGGATAGCGGGGATTGAGGATCCGCTGATCAGGCCGATCATCGCCTCGCCCCTGACGGAAAGATACAGAAACAAAGCGAGCTTCGCGCTGGACGGGAACCGCTTCGGATACCGCGCCAGAGGCTCTCACAGGCTCATAGAGCCCTCCGACTGCAGGCTGCTGCCATCTGCTCTGACCGAATCCGCCAGAGCCGCGGCTGAGGCGCTCAGGCCCTCGCAGAGCTACTTCACCGAGCTAACCGTCAGGATCAGCGCAGATGGAGAGGTCATGACCATTAGGAAGGGCAGGGACGGCAAGGCGGACTCAGACAGGCGCATCCTCAGGGACAGGATAGATACCGCGCTCGGGACGCTGCGGACGGAGGTCAGCCCCCTGAGTTTCTATCAGGTCAACCCGGGAGCATGCTCGCTGCTGTACTCAAAAGTCCAGGAATACGCCGAGCCAGGCCCGGAGGACACTCTGCTCGATCTCTATTGCGGAGCCGGATCGATAGGGCTCACGATGGCCGGCAGGGCCGGACGGGTCATAGGCGTGGAGAGCGTCAGGCCGGCAGTCATAGACGCGAACCGGAATGCCGTGATAAACGGCATCGTTAACGCTGTATTCATCTGCGACAAGGCCGAAGACGCCGTAAGGACTAAGCTTCAGGGCGTAAGGGCTGACATAGTGATAGTCGATCCCCCAAGAGCCGGCTGCGCTCCCCAGCTGCTCGAGACCATAGCGGAGATAGGCCCGAAGAGGCTGGTCTACGTATCCTGCGAGCCCTCGACGCTGGCACGAGACATAAAGATACTTATGTCAAAAGGATTTGAATTCATCGAAGCGACGCCCTGCGATATGTTCCCGAACACGCTGCACATCGAGACTATAGTGTTGCTACAAAAGTTGAACTCGTAGAAATCCTTTATTTTAAGCACTTTTACGAGCATTTCACCTTCGGTGAGACCGACTGGTCGAAGCGCGGAAAACGCCTCGAAAAGTATGTCCGGGTGGCTATAGCAATAGAACTCGTTACTGTAGGCACAAAACTTGAGGACTTATAGACAATAGAATATCACGTTGATTATGGACGTTTAATTACTGTGTTCCGCGGTAAACAAGCGTCCATTTTCTGTTTATCGGAATATGTAGGAGCAGAATAGAATGGATATGAATGATTACAAACAGGTTCTGCTTGACAAGCTCTATAAAAAGAAATAGTATTTAATTGAAAATCGGCATTTTTGAAATATGCCGAAATT
>JAEENW010000170.1 GCA_016283945.1 Bacillota bacterium | reverse complement strand
TACCCTGCGCTGCTTCGGAGGAAGGCACGCTTTCATCTGCTCGTGGTTCCTCGGGCTCTCATATCTGGCTATCGTTCCTCTGAACGGAACAGCGCTTGCCCTCATCGGGCGCAACCTCCTGAGCAACGTCTTCCAGTTCGGCTTCCACTATCAGGTCGCCGGCTATGACATCTACCTGGGCGAGATACTGCTCGCGGAAAGCGCCCTGCTGCTCTTCGCGTGGCTCTCCGTCAGGGGAGTGAAGACCTCCGGGCAGTTTCAGACAGGGCTGGCTATCGCGCTGGTCGGAGGAGTCGCCGTGGTCTCAGCCGCAGCGCTCTTCAGCCCCAGGGCAAGCCTCTCGAACATATCTCCCGGTTTCAGCCCGGATCAGGCTCCTCTGTCCGGCATCGCGGCTGTAGTCGCAGTGGCGCCCTGGGCCTTCGTCGGCTTCGACACCGTGCCGCAGGCCGCCGAGGAGTTCAGGTTCAGTCAGAGGAAGGCCAAGGCCATAATGATAATCTCCATACTCTTCGGAGGCGGGGTCTACGTGCTGCTCAACACAGTGACAGCTTCGGTGCTTCCCGCGGGCTATTCAGGCTGGCCGGAGTACATCGCCGAGGCCGGAAGCCTCAGCGGGCTCATCTCGCTTCCCACCTTCAACGCGGCGCACGAGCTCATGGGAAGCGCGGGACTACTCTTCCTCGGAGCCGCCGTACTCGGAGCTATCCTCTCCGGGATCTGCGGCTTCTACATGGCGACGAGCCGCCTGCTCTTCTCGATGGCCGGAGAGGGATTCCTGCCCGCCGCCTTCGGAAAGCTGCACGAAAAGCACAAGACACCTTATGTGGCTATACTCTTCGTCATGGCGATAGCCCTGATAGCGCCCTTCTTCGGAAGGACGGCGCTCGGCTGGATAGTGGACATGTCCTCGCTCGGAGCGGCGATCGGCTACGGCTATACCTCGGCCGCCGCCATGCTCACCGCCCGCCGCGAAGGCAGGTCGTCTATAGTCTTAACAGGAGCGCTGGGCACAGTGCTCGCGCTCATATTCGCGGTGCTGCTCCTCATCCCGATCCCGGGGCTCAACTGCTCCCTCGGCAGGGAGTCATATATCTGCCTCGCCATATGGTGCTTGCTCGGACTGATCTTCTATCTCAGCTCGGGGAAGAAGCGTTTATGACGCAGGCCCGGCTCTTACGCAGCGGGCGAAAAACAGCTCAGACAGCAAACCCCGCGTCTTGCGCGGGGTTTTGTATTACATCAAAAGGAGCTCCCTTTCGGGAGCTCCTTTCTCTTGTCTTTTGACCGCTTGTACGGTACAGGGCTCTTTATACGTAACCCTGAGCGTTCATAGCTTCGGCGACCTTGAGGAAGCCGGCGATGTTGGCGCCAGCGACGAGGTCGTACTTGCCATAGAACTCCTGAGAAGCGGCGGCAGAGTTGTCATGGATGTTCTTCATGATCTTGGCGAGCATCGCATAGACCTCTTCTCTGTCCATGGGCATCTTGCGGGCGTTCTGGCTCATCTCGATAGCGGAGCAGGCTACGCCGCCGGCGTTGGCAGCCTTAGCCGGTCCAACGATTACGCCGTTGTCCTGGAGGTACTTAACAGCCTCGTTGGTGGTGGGCATGTTAGCGCCTTCGCAGTAGAACTTGCAGCCGTTGGCAACGATCTGCTTAGCATGCTCGAGGTGTACGTCGTTCTGAGTAGCGCAGGGGATGTAGAGATCCGCCTTGACGCCCCAGGGCTTCTCGCCGGGGAAGAACTTGGAGCCGGGGAACTTGTCGGCGTAAGGAGCGCAGATGTTCTTTCCGCTGTTTCTGAGGGTCAGGAAGTAATCGACCTTCTCACCGGTGATGCCAGCCTCGTCGAGGATGTATCCGTCCGGGCCGGAGAAAGCGATCAGCTTAGCACCCTTCTTCTGGAGCATGTCGGCGGTACCCCAGGCTACGTTGCCGAAGCCGGAGATAACGACGGTCTTGCCCGCGAGCTCTTCGCCGTTGGCCTGGAGCATGTGCTCAGCGAAGAATACGATTCCGTAACCGGTGGCCTCGGTCCTTCCGGGGAGTCCGCCCATTACGATCTGCTTTCCGGTGAGTACGCCGGAGTCGAACCTGGTGGTCAGTCTCTTGTACTGTCCATAGAGGTAACCGATCTCTCTGCCGGCAACGCCGAGGTCGCCTGCGGGAACGTCGATCTCAGGACCGATGTGTCTGTAGAGCTCGGTCATGAAGGCCTGGCAGAATCTCATGACTTCGGCGTCGGACTTGCCGTTCGGATCGAAGTCGGAGCCGCCCTTGGCGCCGCCGATGGGAAGTCCGGTCAGAGCGTTCTTGAAGATCTGCTCAAATCCGAGGAACTTCATGATTCCGGGATATACGGAAGGAGCGAAGCGAAGGCCTCCCTTGTAGGGGCCGAGCGCGCTGTTGAACTGATAGCGATATCCTCTGTTGACCTGGACCTGACCGTTGTCATCTACCCAGGTAACTCTGAAGGAGATGCCTCTTTCCGGCTCGATCAGCCTTGCGAGAAGGCCTGACTTCTCATATTCAGGATGCTGCTGAACTACGGGCTCGATGGAGCCGAGTACTTCCTCAACAGTCTGAATGAATTCAGGCTCGCCGGGATTTCTACGCTTGGCGATCTCAATGTACTTGTCTACAATTCTTGCCATGACTTTTTACTCCTTTGTCATCAAACAATAATTAAAAACAATATAAACCCACGGACATAACCGTTCGCAGATAGTATATCACTCCGTTCCGAGGGCTACAAGTCAGTTTTGAGTATATGTCCATAAATACTCGGACATACGGGCTGAGGCTGTGTTTATAACGCCCATTGCGCGGCGCATCCGGGCGGGCCGCTCGCGCTTAGTGAAACGCTCCGCACTGCCGGCGCAGACACGCTCCCGCTGCCGGGGCACGGTCCGAGAGCACATCTCGCGGCATCCTCGGCGGACCGCTCGCGCTTAGTGAAACGCTCCGCACTGCCAGCGCAGACACGCTCCCG
>JAEENW010000169.1 GCA_016283945.1 Bacillota bacterium | reverse complement strand
CGAGAGCTTCGATTCCATGCGGACGCTCGAGGGCTCAAAGCTCATCGCCGACATCCTGATGCGCAACGACCTCATCGAGAAGACGACCCTCGAGAACGAGGCGTACGCCCCCGAGGTCTCGCGCGTATACCTTGAGAAGATGAAGGAGAGGATGGCGGAGCTTCTGGGAGGAGGCGCCGCCGTGGCCGAGGACAGATTGCTGCTCGAGGCCGCGGTCTTCGCCGACAAGTCGAACATCACCGAAGAGCTGGTGCGCCTAAGGAGCCACGTGAGCCAGCTGCGGAAGATCGCCTCCGCGAATGAGCCCGCGGGCAAGAAGCTCGATTTCCTCGTGCAGGAGATGAACCGTGAGGCTAACACCATAGGCTCCAAGGCCAACGATATCAATATCACCGGGAAGGTCCTCCTGCTCAAGGCGGAGATAGAGAAGATCAGGGAGCAGGTGCAGAACATAGAGTAGGGAGGCGCCGGATCATCTGCAAGAAAATATTGTAAATGATTACCAGGTATGTATTGACAATGCCAAATATTTACAGTATCATCTTCTTGTCTGAAGTTCCGGTCAATCTTGACGAATACAAAGACCCCGTCGTTCTGCATTCAGACACAAACAGGACCGTCCCGCCGGAGACGGTCTTTATAATCTCAGGCATTTATATTTTTCATCTTCTTTGCAGTCTGTTCCGCCGAATATATTCGCAGCGCCGAAAGTATCACCGGTCGGGGCACCGATCAGGAAACAGGCTCTGTAAAGGTCTCTGAGCCTTGAATGGCCATATCGTCAAGACATGAGCTCAGGCGCGCCCGGCAGGATATGCCGGGCGCATTTTTGCATATTCACTTTATGTTTTCTTTAATCTCATATATAATTCTATTATAGGAAAGGGGGCAGCCGATGGGAAACATGATAACAGACGAAAAGCTGTTCAGCGCGTTTCTTAGCGGCGACGAAGCCTCCTTTGAAGTGCTCATGGAACGCTACGGGGACCGCGTCACGGCCTACATAGCTGCCCGCATCGAGGACTCCCAGGAGGCCGAAGAGCAGATGATAGAAGCCTTCGCCCGGGTCGTCAGCGCCAGGCCGCATTTTAAGGAAGAAGGGACCTTCCGCGCCTATCTTTTCAAGACCGCGAGATCCGTCGCGATACGCTTCAACAGGGAATACCACAGGCACAGCCATTTCGCTCTCGACGACCTCATGTCCGAACCGGAGGCCCTGACCGATCATCTGAAGACCATCTTCGATAAGGAGCGCTCGGAGGGACTGGGCCTTTGCATGGAAAAGCTGCAGCCCGATTACCGCGAGGCCCTGTATCTGCACTATTTCGAAGAGATGGACCTTGCCCAGATCGCTTCGGTGATGGGAAGGAGCCGCATCGCGGTGGAACACCTTCTGGGCAGGGGACGCCTGTCCCTGCGGGAGCTTCTCGCGGAAGAGGGTATCACGGATGCTCTGTAATGACGAAAGGGTCCGCCCCGTCCTGAAAAGGGCAGGGGAAAGCTCCAGATAGATACCGTTAAATGACAAAGTCCCCGGTACTGTAAGATCCGGGGACTTCTTTTGTTCTTCCCCGGTCCGCCGGATGCTCCGATCCGCCGATCTGTCATGAAAAAGTGTCAGGATCCGCAGAAATCTGAACTGTGATTTAGACTTTTCAGCCTGATAATGGTATCCTATAGGCAAGTGTGCAGCCTCGCAGAACCGTTCCCCCGGAGGATATCCCGCGTGGGCCCCGAACTTGCTGACAATCTGTTTCAGTGGCTGGCATATATGATATGCACGGTCGTCTCCCTGCGCTCCTGGAGCAGGCGCTATTACAGGGGCTGGTTCATGCTGTCCGGCTACTTTGTCTGCAATCTGCTAGGGCTGACCTACTGGACCAGTTATCTGGCCATCTATCATGATACGCCGCGGATCTTCTACGTCGCTGACATCTCCTGGACCGCCTGCTTCATATTCCTGCTCATCGTAGTGACGAACACCCTTACAGAAGAGGAGGAGAGCTTCCGCACCCCGTGGAGCTTTGTCATTGCCGCCGCGGCCCTGGGCGTTACGATCTATTATTCCCTGGGCGGGACCATACTGTTCAACATACTCGATGACTTTCCTCTGGGGGCGGCAGGATGGTACGCGGCCAGGGGCCTGGCGTATCAGCACCGGCGCGGGTCTGACGGGACCGGCGCCGCTGATGACGGGACCCGCGCCCGCTTTTTCTGCGCCGTGATCGCCGTCATCATGCTGTATTTCAGCCTCTGGGTATTATCCGGCTTCGGGTCCCGCGAGAGCTGGGCAGACCCGTACTTCTGGACGGACGTCGCCGTTACCGCCGCCAATTGTTATCTGCTCTATGCCTATTCCCGGCTCAGGGGAAGGGAAGAGGAAAGAGAGGCGCAGGTATGATACACATCGAAAATGTCTTCCTCTGCCTGCTGGCCCCCATGGTGATCGGGATCATCTGTCTTCAGAGACCGCAGAAAAGAAGCCTGTTCTTTCTTATGGCAGGGACGATCGTCTGCTTCCTCTCGTCGTATATCAACAGCTTCTTCGCCGATCTGTATCAGGCAGACGTAAGGATGACTGCCGTAGAGATCTCGCCGGTGGTGGAGGAGTGCATGAAGATCCTGCCCTTCCTTTTCTACTGGCTCGTCTTTCAGCCCAAAGAAAGGGAGAGCCGCAGCGCCCTGGTGCTCATCGCTCTGGGCTTCGCGACCTTCGAGAACGTCTGCTGGCTCACGGGCAACGGGAGCAACGAGCTGCTGAGCCTGCTCATCCGCGGCTTCTCCGCCGGGACCATGCACATGGTGGCCGGCTACATGGTCGGCATTGGGATCTTCTTCATCTGGGACAGCCCCTGGCTTTATTTTGCCGGGACCGCGGGCCTTCTTTCCGCCGCGATCACCTTCCACGGGATGTACAACATGCTCATCAGCGCTGGCGGCGTTATAGAGATCGTCGGCTACGCTCTGCCGATAGTGGTCTTCTCAGTGCTCTTTATCCTTATAAGGCCTCTGCTGGGATCTCCGTCTGAAGAGGATAAAACATAGTTCCATGCGCTGAAGCTTTAGATCTGTCGTTCATCGATCCCCGATCTGTCTTCCGTCAGATCGGGTCTTTTTTTTGCATTTTTCGAGGAGTCTTTTTGAAAAAACGTGCTTTTAATATTCAGAACGGCTTTACTATACGTCCGTTCCGAAGGAGGAAGACGACGATGACTACAGTCCAGCGCACAGATGCGGTCTTAAAAAGGGCGGAAATACTCA
>JAEENW010000168.1 GCA_016283945.1 Bacillota bacterium | reverse complement strand
CGACCGCGAAGGCGCACTACGACGCGCTCAAAGAGCGCCTCGGCGAGGCCGCCCTGCGGCACCCCGCCCGGTACGCGCTGTGCGAGCTGGAGAACCTGCATGACCCGGCGCTCGTCTTCGAGCCCATCCACCGGGTGGCCTTCGAGGTCGACCCGGCCCGCCTGCTCTCCGCGATGGCGGAGACGTGCGGCGCGCGGCCCGGCCGCTCGGACGGGCATAATTTCACCGCGGTCACGCGGGACGGGGAGACCGAATATACCGTTCCCCGGCCCGAGGAGCCCCTCTGCGTCGGCACACTGCAGAAATTTCTCGACCGCTTCTGCGCCGACGAGGGCGGCCGCATCGACTACATCCACGGCGAGGACGCGGTGCGCGCGCTCACCCGGCGGGCCGACGCCGTCGGTTTCCTGCTGCCCGGCATGCGCAAGGAGGACCTCTTCTCCGCCGTCGTGCGGGGCGGCGTTCTGCCCCGGAAGACCTTCTCGATGGGCGAGGCGCAGGACAAGCGCTTCTACGTGGAGGCGCGCCGGATCCGCTGATCCGGCCGAAACCGAAAAAAGCCCCGGCGTTATTCCATAACTGTTGCTAAGATAAACGGAGCTTTCGGAGTCCGGTATGCATGCTCAGTCTGCGACGGAAAACTCTCTGTCCTAGATAATAGTTGATTTATGTATTTCCTTTGGAGAAAGGAGAAAACAAAATGTGGGTATCTCTTGATATCTCGGAAGAACCAGGAAGCGAAGGCGGCATTGTTCTTGCAGATGAAGAGTATAAGAACTCTTGCAGAATAACACTGGAAAAATGCAAAAAATACTATGCAATAACTTGTGGAGTATATGGGTCTATGATGCATACGGCATTTTCTGATTCTGAACATTACAAAACAAAGTACGAAGATATGAAAACCGAGCTACAGAGATTTATTGATAGCGATTGTTCGGAGAATGAGGCATACGAGTTTTACGAGTCCTTTTGCAGTAAGTATTGATTTATCCGAAATATCTATTCCCATGCATTTTCGTTCTTTCAACTATTATCTAGGACAGAGACATATCAGTCAATATGACAGGTCGAACCACGAAGGAGGTGTTCGGATGAAGACGACATTCAGCTACGATCACTATTTCGCGTACGACGAGCTGAAGGCGAATCTGGAATACTTCGCCGAGAAGTATCCCGGGCTCGTCTCCCTCGACGTGAACTGCGTTACCCCCGAGGGGAGGAACCAGTACGCGATCACCGTCACGAACAAAAAGACCGGAGAGCCCCTGAGCAAGCCCGGCTTCAGCGTCGACGGAAACACCCACGCGGGAGAGATAACCGGCTCCATGGCAGCGATGCACATGATCGATTATCTGATCACGAACTACGGCAGCGATCCCGAGGTCACCAGGCTCCTCGACGCCATGACCGTTTACTCCGTGCCCAGGATCAGCCCCGACGGCACCGAGGCCTATCTCACCAGCCCCTACAGCATCCGCTCCGTCGACAGGCTGCACGGCAACAAGGACGGCGGCGTCCGCGAGGAGGACATCGACGGCGACGGCGTCATCCGCATGATGCGCTTCAAGACCCCGTACGGCGCCTGGAAGCTCGACCCCTCCAAGCCCGGCAGCATGGCCGCCAGAGAGCCCGGCGACGCCGACGGCGAGTTCTACGACGTCTATCCCGAGGGCATCTTCGAGGAGTACGAGGGCGACGAGAACCTCAAGACCCGCGACGAGAAGTGGGGCTACGACTTCAACCGCAACTTCCCCTGCGGCTGGTTCCCCGAGAACAGGCAGCACGGCGCGGGAGAGTACCCGCTCTGCCACGTCGAGACCAAGGCGCTCGCAGACTGGGTCATCGCGCACCCGAACATCGGCGGAGTGTCCACCGGCCACACGAGCGGCGGAATGATACTCTATCCGCCAGGGACCCGTCCCATCGCCAAGGCCTGCCCCGAGGACATCAGAGCCTTCAGAGCCATCGCCGACATGGGAAAGAGGGAGCTCGGCTACGAGGTGCTCAACCTCTACGAGGAGTTCGTCTCCGATCCCGAGCACTACGACTCCGGCGCCTTCGACGACTGGTGCTACCAGAGCCAGGGCATACTCGCCTACACGATAGAGTACTGGGATATGGCCAACAAGGTCGGAGTTCCCTACAACTACAAGGACAAGAAGCTCTTCACCGAGACCGCGGCGGAGAGCATCCTGCGCTTCAACGCCTGTGTGGAGTGGGTCAAGAAGAACGCTCCCGAGGCCTGGCACGAGTGGAAGGAGTACGATCATCCCTACCTCGGCAAGGTCGAGATAGGCGGCTTCGACTATAAGTTCACCCACCAGAATCCTCCCGGGCACCTTCTGAAGGACGTCCTCGAGCCCTCGACAAGGTTCCTCATCCGCTTCGCCGCGTCCATGCCGCGCCTGAGGATAGACTGCGCCGCCGCCGAGAAGATCGCGGACGGCCTCTACAAGGTCTGCGCCGTCGTGGGCAACACCGGATATCTGCCGACCTACGTCTCCGAGGAATCGAAGAAGCTCGGCATCGCCAAGCCCGTCACCGTGAGGCTCGAGGGCGCGGAGACCGTCTCCGGCAAGGCCTTCGCCGAGATAGGCGACCTGCAGGGCTTCGGAAGCACCGAGACCGGCGTCCACTTCTACGGCAACATCAGCACCGCCAGGAACGCCGCGGCCAGAAAGAAGCTCGAGTGGATAGTCAAGGCTCCCGAGGGGACCGAGATCACCGTCACAGCGTGCTCCCAGAAGGCCGGCACCGCCTGCGCGAAGCTCACGCTGAAGTAGGGCGGCATCCCGCGTCCTTGCTAAGGGCATTTCCTTTGTGCTAATATCACATTGCAAGCATATCGAGCGGGCCGGGTACAAGCCGGCGCCGCCTGTCAGAAGACAGAAGGAGATCACATGGGAAAGTTTGAATTCGGAAAGACCGGGATAGTTCTGGAAGCCAAGCAGGGCTTCGGAGCTCTTCCCCTCCAGCGCATCTCTAGAGACGACGCGGTCTTCCTTCTCAGGAAGGCGTACGACAACGGCTTCAGGTACTTCGACACCGCCAGAGCCTACAGCGACAGCGAGGAGAAGCTCGGCTACGCCTTTAAGGGCATACGCGAGGATCTCTTCATCGCAACCAAGACCCAGGCGATGAACGCCGAGGCATTCTGGAAGGATCTCGAGATGAGCCTCAAGATGCTCCAGACCGACTACATCGACGTCTATCAGTTCCACAATCCGCCGTTCTGCCCCAAGCCGGGCGGAGAGGACGGACTCTATGACGCCATGCTCGAAGCCAAGGCCCAGGGCAAGATCAGGCACATCGGCATCACCAACCACAGGCTCGCGGTCGCCCAGGAGGCCATCGACTCCGGACTCTACGAGACCCTTCAGTTCCCGTTCAGCATACTCTCCGGCGAGCCCGAGATGAAGCTCGTCGAGGGCTGCAGGGAGAAGGGCATGGGCTTCGTAGCCATGAAGTCCCTCGCCGGCGGACTCATCAACAACGGCTACCTCGCCGCCGCCTTCAGGCAGGAGCAGGACATCGTGCTCCCGATCTGGGGCGTCCAGAGGGAGAGCGAGCTCGACGAGTTCATCGACTGCCTCAAGAACGGCAGCGAGATGACCGACGAGTTCAGATCGACCATCGAGAAGGACAGGAAGGAGCTCGCGGGCACCTTCTGCAGAGGCTGCGGCTACTGCATGCCCTGTCCAGTGGACATCAGCATCAGGGACTGCGCGAGGGTGTCGCTCATGCTCAGAAGGGCTCCCTCCGCCAGCTGGCTCACCGAGAAGTGGCAGAACGAGATGCGCAAGATCGAGAACTGCCTGCACTGCTACCAGTGCGCCTCCAAGTGCCCGTACGGACTCGACACCCCCGAGGTGCTCAAGGCCAATTACGACGACTACTGGAAGTTCCTCGAGGCCTTCAACGCCGGAAAGTAGGGCGCTGAAGCTCCCCGCCGGGGCCTTCGGCATAGCCGGATGAGCCCGCGGCGATACCGTCACCCGCAGCGCGCCGGGCACTTCGCCCGGCGCGATAATTTTTCAGCGCTGTCCGAAAAATTCTTCTTGAAGTCCCTCGGATCTTGTGCTATCATATCGCTTGTCTTTTGCGAGACATCGATTTATTGCGTGTTTATTACCGATAACCCGAAGGGATCAGGAGGTTCAGATATGTCCAAGAAGTGCGAGATCTGCGGCAAGGGCCAGGTAGCCGGAAACAACGTTTCCCACTCCAACAGGCACACCAAGAGAACGTTCGGCGCCAACATCCAGACCGTCAGAGTCGAGGAGAACGGCACCGTCCGCAAGATGAACGTTTGCACCAGGTGCATCAAGTCCGGATTGGTCAACCGCGCCAACTAATTCATCTTCCGGTTCTCAGAGCTGCAAGCGGCCCTTTGCTGAAGTGTTCTGCAAAGGGTCTTTTTGTGCTACAATGGAGCTATGATCATCAGGCTTACTAACGAACAGGGAGCTATAAGCTTCAACGGAATACTGATAGACCAGATCATCGCCGGAGCGATGAAGCCCTGGAGCGGCCGCGTCTTTCTCGCGCAGTACAGGGGAAGGCAGAGCGATAAGGCCGTCAGGAGCGGCAGCTTCGAGTCGCTGGATCACAGGATCGTCAAAACTACCGAGAGGGGGGTGTTCATCCGCCTCTATGTCATGATGCGCTTCGGCACCAGCATAAGCGCCGCTTCCCGGGACATCATCGAAAAGATCGCTTCCGACATCAGGAGCTGCCTCGACGTCCCCATAGACGACATCGAGGTCGTAGTGACGGGGCTCATATCCGCGAAGGTCGCGCCGAGGAGCATCAGCGTGAGCCTCTCCGAGCTCGAAAGGGGGCAGAGACCCTCATGGTGAAAAAGGCGCCGCTGGGCGCGCGTTCCCCCGTAAGCGACATGAAAGGCGTCGGCCCGAAGAAGGCCGAGGCTCTGGGCAGGCTCGGCATCACGGATGTCAGGAGTCTGCTCTCGCATTTTCCGAGGAGCTACGAGGACATGAGGAGCGCCAGGCCCATCTCGTCGCTGAAGGACGGCGACAAGGCGCTGGTGAAGGCGAGGGTGCTGCTGACCAGCCTTGGAAGGGGCTTCGGAGCGAAGCGGACCCTAAGAGTCCTGACCGAGGACGACAGCGGCCGCATGGAGGTGCTGTTCTTCAAGGCGGGCTTCATGATGAAGAGCTTCAGGGCCGGGGAGGAATACTGCTTCTTCGGCAAGGTGAAGAACGAGAACGGCCGCGTCACGATGTTCCACCCGAGCTGGGCGGAGGCGTCGGACGCCGAGACCGCCGGCATAGTGCCCGTGTATCCTCTGGTCTCCGGCGTGACCCAGAAGGATCTGAGGAAGCTCATGCGCGAAGCGCTGGAGGTGCCCGGCGCCTGCCCGGAGGAGCTCCCGGAGAGCGTATTAGCGTCCGAAAAGCTGTGCGGCCGGGAATACGCCGTCAGGAACATACACTTCCCCGGGGACGAGGACCGCTTCTCCGAGGCGAGGTACCGCCTCATATTCGAGGAGCTCTTCGACCTCAGGACCGCTCTCCTGCTATCGAAGGACCGCTTCGGAGCGGGCAGGAAGGGCAGGAGCATAATATCCGGAGGAGCCGAGCGCTTCATAGAGTCGCTGCCCTTCAGTCTGACCGGGGCGCAGAGCCGCAGCGTGAAGGAGGTCACCTCAGACATGGCCTCTGACAGGGCGATGAACCGCCTCGTGCAGGGAGACGTGGGCTCGGGCAAGACCGCCGTCGCGGAGGCCGCTCTGATGCAGGCCGTCGACGCTGGGCTTCAGGGCGCCTTCATGGCGCCGACCGAGATACTCGCGGGCCAGCACTACGAGAGCCTTAAGAGAGATCTCGGGCCGCTCGGAGCCAGAGTCGTGCTCCTAACGGGCTCGATGAAGGCCTCGGAGAGGAACGCCGCGCTCAGGGCGATCGCGGACGGCAGCGCGGACGTCGCGGTCGGGACCCACGCCCTGATATCCGAGGGCGTAAGCTTCAGGGATCTCGGCCTCGTCATCACGGACGAGCAGCACCGCTTCGGAGTCAACCAGAGGAAGAAGCTCAGCGAGAAGGGCGCGGAGCCCGACGTGCTGGTCATGACAGCGACTCCCATCCCGAGGACGCTCGCGGTGGTGCTCTACGGAGACCTCGACGTCTCGGTCATAGACGAGCTGCCCCCGGGGAGAAAGAGCATCATAACCAGAAAATACGGCGAGAGCGGCAGGAAGGATGCCTACAGGCTCCTTCTCAGCGAGGTCGAGGCAGGAAGGCAGGCCTACATAGTCGCTCCCTTCATAGAGGACCCGGAGAGCCTTGACGGACGCTCCGCGGAGCAGCTGTACGCCGAATTCAGAAAGGCGCATCCCGGCATAAGCTGCGCCCTGCTGCACGGCGCGATGAAGCAGAGCGACAAGGACGCCGTGATGGAGAGCTTCTCCTCGGGAGAGGTCAGCGTCCTCATATCCACGGTCGTCATCGAGGTCGGCATCAACGTCCCGAACGCGAGCGTCATGCTGATAGAGAACACCGAGCGCTTCGGCCTCGCCCAGCTCCACCAGCTCAGGGGCCGCGTAGGGCGCGGCAGCGACCAGGCCTACTGCCTTCTTGTGCTCGGGGGAGACAGTGAGATCGCGGAGGAGAGGGCGGACACGCTCTGCTCGACCTCGGACGGCTTCGTCATCGCGGAGAAGGACCTCGAGATGAGAGGCCCCGGAGAGTTCTTCGGCTACAGGCAGCACGGTCTCCCGCAGCTCAGGCTCGCGGATCCGGTCCGCCACGTCAAGCTCGTAGAGAGGGCAGGTAGAGCCGCGGAAAGGCTGCTCTCGGAGGATCCGGAGCTCGGAAGGCCCGAGAACGCCGCGCTCAGGAGCCGGCTCGATGAATTATTCGTGAACATAGACAGCATTACGATATGACGGACCCTGGCCGTGATATAATGACCGGGACGTTCACCGGGAGGATCCGAAATGCCAGATCTCACTGAAAAGACTCTAGAGGAATTCGCCGCCGGGCTCGCCTCGAAGGCCCCCGTGCCCGGGGGAGGGGGAGCCGCGGCTTACAGCGCCTCCATGGCAGCCGCGCTCTGCGCGATGGCCTGCAGGCTCACCTCGGGCAAGAAGCAGTTCGAAGCCTGCGAGGCCGAGATACAGGAGCTGCTCGCAAGATCCGACAGCATCAGCGCGAGGCTCTGCGAGCTGGTCAGCGAGGACGCGGCCGTGTTCGAGCCGCTCTCGAAGGCCTGGAAGATACCTAAGGACGATCCCTCGCGCGCCGGGATAATGGAAGAATGCACCCTGAGGGCCGCCTCCGTTCCGATGGAGACTCTCAGGCTCTGCGCCGAGACCGCGCGCATCTGCGCCGAGCTCATGGACGGGAAGGTGACGGAGCTCATGGTGTCCGACGCGGGCACCGCCTGCGAGCTCGCCAGAGGAGCCGCAGCGGCCTCTCTCTTCAACGTGGAGGTCAACACCGCCTCCCTGAGGGACCGCGCAGCCGCAGAGGAGCTCAACGCCGAGGCAGCCCGCCTCTACAGAGAATGCGAGGAGCTCACGGCCTCCGTGTTCAGGGCCGTGACGGAAAGGCTGAAGAGATGATAACACTGCTTAAAGGAGCGCCGGCAGGAGCCGCGCTGCGCGAAAAGGCGTCCGCCATAATAGAAGCGCTGAAGGAAAAGGGCGTGACCCCGGGTCTCGCGATCGTGAGGGTCGGAGAGGAAGCCGGAGACCTAAGCTACGAGAAGGCCATATACAAGCGCTGCGGCGCCATGGGGATAGAGGTCAGGACCTATGCCTTCTGCGGGCCGACCGATGAGGAGCTGCAGGCGCAGATCAGGGCGCTCAACGCCGACCCCTCCGTGCATGGGATACTCATGATGAGGCCTCTTCCGAAGGGCCTCGACGAGGCTTCCGCGAGGGAGCTCATAGCGCCCGAGAAGGACGTCGACGGCTGCGGGAGCGCCTCGCTCGCCGGGGTGTTCACCGGAAGCGGCACGGGCTTCTGCCCCTGCACCGCGCAGGCAGCTGTCGAGATACTCGATCAGTGCGGAGTGGAGATCGCGGGGAAGAAGGCCGCGGTCATAGGCAGGAGCCTCGTGATAGGAAGGCCGGCAGCCATGCTGCTGCTCCACAGGAACGCGACCGTAACGCTCTGCCACAGCAGGACCGCCGATCTCAGGGAAGCCGTCCGCGGAGCGGACATAGTCATCGCCGCCACCGGCAGGCCCGAGAGCCTGGACAGCTCCTTCTTCAAGAGCGGCCAGACCGTCATAGACGTCGGAGCCTCCTGGAGCGAGGCGAAGGGAAAGATATGCGGGGATGTCGACATGGACAGCCTGATCGCTGCCGATGGGAACGGAGGACTTGACATAAATGTCACGCCTGTCCCCGGTGGCGTCGGAGCTGTCACCACCAGCGTGCTCGCCCTGCACACAGCGGAGGCCGCCGCGAGGCAGAACCCCTGAGGCTGCCGGAAGCCCGTACCGCGGAGCGCGGCCGTCCTTAGCCGCGTCTAGCGTCTTATAAAACATAGATCCAAACTGTTCGAAAGGAGCCCGGATGAGAGTAATAGCGGGTGAACTGAAAGGGCGAAGGCTCAGATCCCCCGAGGGAAGAGAGGTCCGTCCCACCACAGACAAGGTCAAGGAGGCCGTGTTCAGCATGCTCCTTCCTTACATGGAGGAGGGCTTCACCGCGATCGACCTCTTCGCCGGATCGGGCGGCCTGGGCATAGAAGCCATAAGCCGCGGAGCGGGGCTCGTGTACTTCTCGGATTCCTCGCGCGACTCGATCGCGCTGGTCAAGGAGAACCTCGCCCACTGCAATGTCCTCGAAAAAGGCGTCTTGCTTCTCGGCGATTTCAAGTCTAATATAAAGAGGATACGCGGGCAGGCAGACGTGGTCTTCATGGATCCCCCCTACGCGGACGGGTTCCTGCTTCCCGCGCTCGATGCCCTCGACGCGAGAGACAGCGTCGCGCCCGGAGGGGCAGTCGTCTGCGAGCACTCCAAGAGAGAGGAGCTTCCGGACGAATACGCGGGCTTCAGGAAGGTCAAGGACCGGCTCTACGGCTCCATAGCCGTCACCATCTACGAGAGGGAGGCTGAAGATGATGCATAAGGGACTTGTGAGCGGGAGCTTCGATCCCATAACCGTCGGACATGTCGAGATGATCGAGAGGGCAGCCAAGCTCTGCGACCGCCTGGACGTCGGAGTCTTCGTGAACGCCGACAAGAGCAGCATGTTCACGATGGAGCAGCGCGTCGAGATGATAAAGGCCGCGGTCTCCCACATCCCCAACGTCGGGATAGTGCAGTGCGACGGACATCTGCCGCGCTTCGTGCTCGAGAACGGCTACGACGTGATGTTCAGAGGCCTTCGCAACGCCAGCGACTTCGGTTACGAAATAGGGCTGGCGCAGATCTACGCTAAGTTTTATAATGGAAAGGCGGAGACCGTCTATCTGATGACGGACCCGAACCTTTCGTACATAAGCTCGAGCGTCGTGCGCGTCAATTTTGAGCTCGGCGCTGACATCAGGGACTGGGTCCCGGCCCCCGTGTACGAGCTGATGAAAAAATACAGGAATATATAGGAGGATGCCATGAACGTATTGGAATTGCTTGATGAGCTTGACGAGATAGTTGAGACCGCGGCTCAGGTACCCGTCGTAAAGAAGATCATGCTCGATCCCAACGAGATCACCGAGATCGTCGAGGAGATCAGGCGCGAGCTGCCGGAGGAGATCCAGCAGGCTCAGTACATCAGGAACGAGCGCAACCGCATCCTCGACGAGGCCAAGGCCGAGTACGAGAAGATCATCAAGGAGGGCGAGGAGAAGGCCGAGAGGCTTACCGAGGCCGACGAGATCACCGTAAGGGCCAAGAACAAGGCCGACGAGATCCTCAAGACCGCTTCCGAGAACTCCAAGCTCATGAAGATGAGCATACTCGACTACACCGACAACATGCTCTTCAACCTCCAGGAGAAGGTCGACCAGCTCTACGCGCAGTACTTCACCGACATGTTCGACGACCTGCAGCAGAGCTTCGAGAAGATCAACTCCAACATCGCCAACTCCAGGGCGGAGGTCAAGGAACAGATCTACAAGTCCCAGATGGAGGACAAGAAGCAGTAGCTGGCAGGAGTCCGGCCGCATAGCGGCCTCAGGCGCACAGACGGGAGATATATGAAGGTCTGCGGCATAATCTGCGAATTCGACCCGTTTCACGGCGGTCATAAGCATCTTTTGGACAGCGTTCGCTCCGAGCTCGGAGCGGATGCTGTCGTTTGCGTAATGAGCGGGGATTTCACCCAGCGCGGCGCCCCGGCGTCCGAGGACAAATACCACAGGGCTGCCGCCGCCGTGCGCGGAGGAGCCGACCTCGTCCTCGAGCTTCCCGCCGCCTACGCGGTCAACGGAGCCTCGGTCTTCGCGCGCGGAGGGATAGGCATACTCAGCGGTCTCGGCTTCGTGGATGCCATAGCCTTCGGCAGCGAGTCCGGCGACGCGGAAGGGCTGAAGAGGGCGGCGTCTCTCCTCTCCTCGGAGAGCGGCGCGTTCAGCGCCAGGGTAAAGGAGCTCTCGGCCTCCGGCCTCAGCTATCAGCAGAGCTACTCCGCCGCGGCCGCTGAGCTCGGAATAGACTTCTTCTGCGGCGCAAGCCCCAACGACATGCTAGCCTGCGAGTACCTGAAGGAGGCTGCCTCCATCGGCTTCAGCCCCGAGGTATTCTGCGTTAAGAGGCGCGGCACCGGGCACGCCGACGAGGGCGAACCGGACTATCTTTCGGGCTCGTCGATAAGGAAGGCCATAGCCTCGGCAGAAGGACTTGCTGACGCGCTTGAGACCGTCCGAAGGCTGCGGGACGCTCTGCCGGAGGCGAGCCTGCCGCTGCTCGGCAGCCTCAGGGCCTGGGAAGGGGACGGAGACGACGCGAAGCGCCTTTTCTCCGTGATACAGTATCTCCTGGTCTCGCGCGGCGCTGCTGCACTGGCTTTCGCACCGTCCTGCTCCGAGGGACTCGAGAACAGGATAATGAAGGCCGCGAGGAGCGCCGGCAGCTTCGAAGACCTCGCGGAGGCCGCGTCAGGACCCCGCTACTCGAAGAGCCGGGTCAGGAGATGCCTGATGCAGGCCCTGCTCGGGATAGAGAAGGGGCTCACGGAGGATCCTTCGATGCTCTACGCGAGGCCGCTCGCCTTCGGTGAAAGGGGAGCGGAACTGCTCAGGACCGCGTCCGAAAGCTCGAAGATCCCCGTCTTCACCAACCTCAACAAAAACGTCCCGGAGGATTCGCCCTGCAGGCCGCTGCTTCAGGCAGACGTCAGAGCCGCCGACGTATACTCGGCTCTCACCGAAAGAAAGCTCTACGACGGCTCCGATCTGACTTGCAATCCTTTCTTCCTGCGGGTATAATATTTCGGTGATTTTAATAAACTGACCGTCAAAGCGATCGCTCAAGATAAAAGGAGATCCTCAATGAAAGTACTCGTAATCAACTGCGGAAGCTCTTCTCTCAAGTACCAGGTCCTCGACATGCCCTCCGAGCAGCTCATCTGCAAGGGACTCGTCGAGAAGATCGGTCTGAAGGATTCCATGCTCACCCACACCAAGATCGGCGCGGACGAGAAGTTCGTCCTTCAGTCCCCGATGCCGGATCACACCACCGCTATCGGCCACGTGCTCGACGCTCTGCTCGACCCTGAGCACGGCGTGGCGAAGAGCCTCTACGAGATCGGAGCCGTAGGCCACAGGATCCTGCACGGCGGAGACAAGTTCACCGCCAGCTGCCTCGTAGACGAGAAGTGCAAGGAAGCCATCAGGAGCTGCATCCCCCTCGGACCGCTCCACAACCCGGCCAACCTCATGGGGATCGAGGCCTGCGAGAAGCTGATGCCCGGCAAGCCCCAGGTCGCCGTGTTCGACACCGCCTTCCATCAGACCATGCCTCCCGAGGCCTTCATGTACGCGCTTCCCTACGAGTACTATGAGAAGTACGCCGTCAGAAAGTACGGCTTCCACGGGACCTCCCACAGGTTCGTTTCCGCCAAGGCCGCCGAGATGCTCGGAAAGGACATCAAGGATCTCAAGCTGATCTCCTGCCACCTCGGAAACGGAGCCTCCCTCGCCGCCATCAAGGACGGCAAGTGCTTCGACACCTCCATGGGCCTCACCCCGCTTGAGGGCCTCGTGATGGGCACCAGGTGCGGAGACATCGACCCCGCCGCCATCCCCTTCATCGCCGAGAAGGAGGGCATGAGCTTCAAGGAAGCCGACACCATGATGAACAAGAAGTCCGGTATCCTGGGCGTTTCCGGAGTCTCCTCCGACTTCAGAGACGTCGAGGCCGCAGCGAACGAGGGCAACGCCAGAGCCCAGCTCGCGCTCGACATGTTCGTGCACAGAGTAAAGCACTACATCGGAGCCTACGCGGCCGAGATGAACGGCGTCGACGCCATCATCTTCACCGCCGGCCTCGGAGAGAACGGCAAGACCACCAGGGCGGCGATCTGCAAGGACATGGATTACCTCGGCATCGAGCTCGATCCCGAGAGGAACGACGTCAGAGGCAAGGAGACCGTCATCAGCAGCGACGCCTCCAGGGTCAAGGTCCTCCTCATCCCGACCAACGAGGAGCTCATGATCGCCATGGATACCTACGATATAGTTACGAAATAGCTTGACAAGAGCTCATCCGGTAACTATACTGTAGAAGTTAATTTTCAAAGAAGGAGGTCTCGAAATGGCAGTTCCGAAGAGAAGAACATCCTCAGCTAAGACCAAGAGCAGAAAAGCGGCCAACATGAAGAAGACGCTTCCCGCGCTCTCCGTATGCCCGCAGTGCCATGAGCCCAAGCTCCCTCACAGAGTTTGCCCGAACTGCGGATACTATGACGGCAAGGACGTCGTAGAGGCGTAAGCTTATTTTAGATAAGTTCTTTAGCTAAAGGAAAAACTGAGAGCGGCCCGTGCGCAAGGGCCGCTCTCGTGCGTAAAAGGCGGCGCGGCGCGGAAGGCCCAGAGCCCGTCCTTCCGTTTCGATTATTGTTGAACACTCATGCGCGCCGTGATAGTATAATAGGGTATTTTTTCAAGAAGGGAGCTTATACCAATGGGTAGGCACGGAACGATCGCGGGCAGAAAGTCCGCTCAGGACTCCAAGAGAGCCGCATTATTCACTAAGTACGCAAGACTGGTAACTGTCGCCGCAAAGGCAGGCGGAGACCCCGACTACAACCCGGGACTCAGGACCGCTATCGATAAGGCCAAGGCCATCGGCATGCCCAACGACAACATCACCAGAGCCATAAAGAAGGGCACCGGCGAGCTCGCCGGCGAGAGCTACGAGGAAGGCGTATTCGAGGGTTACGGCGCCGGCGGCGTCGCCGTCGTGGTCGAAGTACTCACCGACAACAAGAACAGGACCTCCGCCAGCGTAAAGCACGCCTTCGACAAGTTCGGAGGAAACCTCGGAACTCCCGGCTGCGTATCCTATATGTTCGAGAAGAAGGGCGTCTTCATCTTCGACAAGGAGAGAGAGATCGACGAGGATGAGCTCATGGAAGCCATGCTCGAAGCCGGCGCCGACGACATGATCTCCGAGGATGACGTCTTCACCGTATACTGCGATCCCGCGGTGTTCAACGAGGTGAACGACGCTCTGAAGGCCGCGGGCTTTGAGCCCGACAGCGCCGACATAGAGAGAGTCCCCTCCGTCGAGGCGACTCCCACCGACGCTTCCCAGATCGGGATGCTCAGGAAGATGATCGAGGCCCTCGAGGACGACGACGACGTCCAGAAGGTCGAGACCAACTGCTCCATAGACCTCTACGAGGCCTAGACGCGGTATGCGCTAAGCTTTGAGCTCGGCGCCATCTATCAGAAAATACGAAAAGGCCGGGGCGCAAGTTCCGGCCTTTTAATTGTATCCCGGCTCTTTTTCTGATATGATATAGCCATCCTGGGGTGTGCGTTAAGATCATTATTCAACCTACATCACACAAAGCAGATGCCTTGTCCATTGCGAGACTTATGTCAGGCCTCATCTCTTCAGTGGAAGACAGAATCCGCAGGCGGGCGTCACACCTAATCATAGCGTTAGGTGTGAATAATCATCTGACGGCACTTTGGGATCATTTTTTTATGTGATTTTTTGAGGGTCATCATGTACGGCAAGAGCGACAAGATAGTCATCATAGACGGCAACAGCCTCGTCAACAGGGCGTATTTCGCCATTCAGAGGCCGATGATCACCAAGGACGGGTTCTACACCCAGGGGATCTACGGCTTCCTCAGCATGCTCAGCAAGATAATGACGGACCTCGAGCCCACCCACATGCTGGTCGCCTTCGACAGGAAGGCTCCCACCTTCAGGCACCTCGAGTACCCGGAGTACAAGGCGGGGCGCAAGGGCATGCCCGACGAGCTCGCCATGGAGATGCCTGTGCTCAAGGAGCTTTTGAAGGCTCTCGGCATAAGGACCTACGAGATAGACGGCTTCGAGGCCGACGATATACTGGGGACCACCGCGAAGCTCGCGGAGTCCGAGGACCTGCGCTGCTACATAGTGACCGGCGACAAGGACGCTCTCCAGCTCGCCTCCGACAAGACCTCGGTCATAATCACGAAGAAGGGCATCAGCGAGTTCAAGCTCTACGACGACGCGGCCATGACGGAGGAGTACGGCTTCTCCCAGGCCAGTTTCATAGACTTCAAGGCCCTCAAGGGCGACAGCTCCGACAACATTCCCGGAGTCCCGGGAGTGGGGGACAAGACCGCGCAGAAGCTGATACTGCAGTTCGGGAACGTAGAGGAGCTGATCGCGGGCGCGGACTCGATCGAGAACGCCAAGCTGCGCGACAAGATCAAGGCGAACGCCGACACCATACGCTTCTCCAAGAGGCTCGCGACCATAGTGACCGACGTGCCGCTCGACTACAGCCTCGAGGACACGAGGATAGCCCCGAAGGATTACCCCAAGCTCATAGAGCTCTACGGAAGGCTTGAGTTCAGGACCTATCTGTCGAAACTGCTCAAGGAAAAGGAGAAGGCAGAGGAGCAGCTCAGCCTGCTTCCGCCCGAGTGCACCGAGGCTCAGAAGCCCTCTGAGGCGTTTCCTGAGCCCGTGAGGATAACAGACCCGTCCGAGGCGGAAAAGGCGCTCAGAGAGGCGCTGGACGGCCTCAGAGAGGGCGATGAGCTGGTCTGCTCGATCACGGGAGACGACTCCCACCTCGGCGCGTCATCGATAGAGAGCTTCAGTTTCCTCAGGGACGGGAGGCTCTTCATACTGGACTGCGGCGCGGACGCCTGCCCGGGCGTGCTTCGCTCCGCCTTCGGCGGCAGAAAGATATCGCTCTCCGGCTGCGAGCTCGGGAGGCTCTACTACGCCTTCTTCACCAACGGCATAGACGCCGCGGGGCTTACGACCGGCTTCGACTGCTCGCTCGCCCAGTACGTGCTCTCCCCCGGGACCAAGGCCCCGATGCTCGCCGAGATGGTGCTCGAGAGCTTCAAGGCCGCTCCGCCAGAGGAGCAGCTGCTGTATTACGTCCCGAGGCTTGAGGAGCAGCAGAGAAAGGGCATAGAGGAGCTCGATCTCGGATACGTGCTCTACAACATAGAGCTGCCGCTCTGCAAGGTGCTCGCGTCCATGGAGGCTCTCGGAGTCGACGTGGACAGCGGGGAGCTCAAGGCCATAGGCCGCGTGCTCAAGGAGGGCTGCGCGGAGCTCGAGAAGACCATATACCTCCTCGCGGGAGAGGAGTTCAACATCAATTCGCCCAAGCAGCTCGGCCAGATACTCTTCGAGAAGCTCAAGCTTCCCGGAGCCAAGCCGACCAAGAGCGGCTACTCGACCAACGCCGAGGTCCTCGAGAAGCTTGAGGACGACTTCCCCATAGTGCACGCCGTCCTCGAGTACAGGACCCTGAGCAAGCTCGATTCGACCTATGTCGAGGGCCTGCTCCCGCTGATCGCCCCGGACGGGAAGGTCAGGGCGCACTTCCGCCAGAACGTCACGGCGACCGGCAGGCTCAGCTGCACCGATCCCAACCTCCAGAACATCCCCGTGAGGCAGGAGCTCGGAAGGCAGCTCAGGCGCGCCTTCACCGCGGGCAGCGGCGATTACATGCTCATCGGCGCCGACTACTCGCAGATCGAGCTCAGGGTGCTCGCGCACATGAGCGGGGACCCGACCCTCATCGACTGCTTCAGGAACGGCCTCGACATACACCGCGAGACCGCCTCAAAGGTCTTCGGAGTCCCGTTCGACGAGGTCACCCCGCAGATGCGCTCCAACGCCAAGGCGGTCAACTTCGGCGTGATCTACGGCATGAGCGGCTTCGGGCTCGCGAGCGAGCTGACGATCACCCGCAGGGAGGCCGAGAGGTACATAGCCGACTACTTCAAGCGCTTCCCCGGGGTCAAGAGCTTCATGAACGGCTGCGTCGACAGCTGCAGGGAGAAGGGCTACGCCAGGACCCTGTTCGGCAGGCTGCGCAGGATACCCGAGATCTCCAGCCGCATGTACATGCAGCGCCAGCTCGGCGAGAGGCTCGCGATGAACAGCCCGATCCAGGGCACCGCGGCCGACATAATCAAGCTCGCGATGATCGAGGCCTACAGGAGGCTCGAGAGCGAGTGCGAGGACTCGCACCTCATACTCCAGATCCACGACGAGCTCATCATCAGGGCGAGAAGGGACGAGGCCGACAAGGTCCGCGCGCTGCTGACCGAGTGCATGGAGAGCGCCGCCAGGCTCGCCGTCAGGCTCGAAGTCTCCCTCGAGGAAGGATACAGCTGGTATGAGCTCAAGTAGTGAAAAGCGGCCCGGGGCAGGCGCCAAGTCCATGCGCAGCGCCGTCAGCGCGGCGGGCGCGGGGCGCGTCCCCCTCATAGGCATCACCGGCGGCATAGGCTCCGGCAAGAGCACCGTCTCACGCATCCTGAGGGAACTCGGCTGCAGCGTATTCGACTGCGACGCCGAGAGCAGGAGGCTCCAGAAAAAGGGCTCTCCCGCCCTGGACAGGATACGCGGTGAGTTCGGCGATGAGGTCTTCTGCAGAGACGGGAGGCTCAACCGCAGGAGGCTCGCGAGGGCGGCCTTCGCCGATCCCGAGAGGACGGAGGCGCTCAACCGCATCATGCACGGCGCCATACTCGAGGGCATGAAGGCCTTCTACTCCAGGCACAGCGGGAAGGGCAGGCCCGTCTTCGCGGAGATACCGCTGCTCTTCGAGGTCTCGTGGCAGGAGCACGTGGACAGGATATGGCTAGTCACCGCGGATACTGAGCTGAGAGTCAGGAGGGCCGCGGCAAGAGGAGCCGCGGGCGAGGACGAGGTGCGCGCGAGGATAGCGCGCCAGCTGCCGGACAGCGTCAAGATACCCCTCGCGGATACCGTGCTGCTCAACGAGGGGACCGAGGAGGAGCTGCGTTCGCAGGTCGAGGCCGCTCTCAATAAAGAAGAACGCGAAAGGGTGCTTTAACGGGGCATCCTTTTATGATATAATTTATCGGTTAATGGACTCAAAGTCTCACCGGAGACGGCAGCACCGGAGAATGATATATGGCACAGAGCAAGACTACTAATTCAAAGACTAAGAGCGGGAGCAGGGACAGCGCCAAAAAGGCGCCGGCCAAGTCCTCGCGCGCTTCAAAGACCAAGGAGGAGAAGGCCAGGGAAAAGGCCGAGGAGCAGCTGCTCGCGGCCCAGCTCCAGGAGAACCTCCGCAGGAAAAAGCAGATCAAGGACAACATCGCCGCCGTGGCGTTCATCTCGGTCGGCGTGTTCTTCATAGTATCGCTTTATACCAACAGCACAGGCAGCGTCGGAGCTGCCCTGCAGGGAGTGCTCAACGGGCTCTTCGGCAGGGCGGTCAGCCTCGTCATCGGGGTGTTTCTGGCGCTCTTCGGCATACTGATCTTCGCGAGAAAGACCGCGTTCCTGACCCTGAGGACCTGGCTGAGCATAGCCGCGCTGTTCATAAGCGCGGCCTGCCTCTCCGCGTCCAGAGAGGCCGACGCGCTGCTCGCAATGACGGACGTGAGGTTCCGGGAGTTCTACGCCACGGGCGTGGATTCCGGCGGACTCGTCGGAAACTCGCTCTGCCTGCTGCTGCTCAGAGCCGTGGGCAAGACCGGGCTTTATCTGATCTGCGCGGTGCTCATCCTCGTCTCCGTGATGTTCATACTCAACACGCCGATCTCGGCGTTCTTCGACGACATACTGCTCAAGGCCGAGGCCAGGCGCAGGGCCCGCGAGGAGAAGGCCGCGGCCGAGGCCGAGGGACGCCAGCTCACTATCGACGTTCCCAAGAACGTGCCCATAGTGCCCGAGGTCATAGCTCCGGACGACGATCCGGTCTTCGCGAGCTCTCTCAGCGAGCTCGAGCCCGTGGGCGAGCAGAAGGCTCCCGAAGAGGAGCTCCCCGTGTTCAAGCTGCCCAAGGACGAGCCGGTAAAGCCGTCCCGCGGTGAAGCCCGCGAGCAGACCCGCGAGGCTGCGGCTTCCGGCATGCTGAGCGACGAGGGCGACCCCATGCCTCCCTTCGATCTCTTCGACAGCGACGGCGACGGCATCACCGACAACCAGAAGAACATACTCATGATGGTCAGGAGCGACAGCCTCTTCGACGACAAGCCCAAGCCCAGAAGCAACTTCGGCCTCAACGGAGACAGCCTCATCCATACGGAGAGGCCTTCGATTGCCGCTCCCGAAAAGACCGGTCCCGAGCCCGGAAGCTTCGAGGACATCTTCGGGGTCTCTGAGCCCGTTGGGAAGGGCGCTTCCGCGAAGAGCGGTCCCGGCAAGGGCCTCGTGGACGAGGGCGCAAGTCCGGCCGCGCAGGCTGAGGCCGCTGACCAGGCGGCAGCCGGCACCTCCGGCTCCGCGAAGGCCGCTTCAGCTTCCGCGTCCGGCACCTCAGATACGCCCGCCAGGAAGGCCTCCGAGCCCTCATACAAGTTCCCGCCGATCACCCTGCTCGGGAAGAACAGCTCCGTCGTCGGCGGAGCCAACGGCAATCTCTGGGATCAGGCCGAGCTGCTCGAGAGCACTCTCGCCAGCTTCGGCGTGAGCGCCAAGGTGATTGACGTGGTCAGGGGCCCCGCGGTCACCCGCTTCGAGGTCCAGCCCGCCACGGGCGTCAAGGTCCAGCGCATAGTCGCGCTGCAGGACGACCTCGCGCTCAACCTCAGGGCGAAGAGCCTCAGGATAGAGGCCCCGATACCCGGCAAGGCCGCCGTGGGCGTCGAGATCTCCAACGAGAAGATCAACACGGTCTACCTGCGCGAGATACTCGAGGCCAAGGAGTTCAAGACCGCCAAGTCGAAGATCTCCGTCGGACTCGGCCGCAGCGTCGCGGGCGAGCCCGTGGTCGCCAACCTCAAGGACATGCCGCACCTTCTGATCGCCGGCGCGACCGGCTCCGGCAAGTCCGTCTGCATCAACAGCATACTCATAAGCCTCCTTTACAAGGCTACGCCGAAGGAGGTCAACATGATACTCATAGACCCGAAGGTCGTCGAGCTCTCCGTCTACAACGGGATCCCGCACCTCATCGGGAACGTCGTGACCGACCCCGCCAAGGCCTCCCAGGTGCTCAACTGGGCCGTCGCCGAGATGGACAAGCGCTACGACAAGTTCGCCTCCGAGAGCGTCAGAGACCTGCAGTCCTACAACGAGACAGTCAGGATGAACGGCGAGGAGGAGAAGGTGATGCCGCAGATGATCATAGTCATCGACGAGCTCGCCGACCTCATGATGACCGCCAAGAAGCAGGTAGAGACCTCGATTGCGAGGATAGCCCAGAAGGCGAGGGCAGCCGGGATGTACCTGATCATCGCTACCCAGAGGCCGTCTACTGACATCATCACCGGAGTCATCAAGGCGAACATCCCCTCGAGGATAGCCTTCGCGGTGGCGAACCACGTCGACTCCGGCACCATACTCGACATGTCCGGCGCGGAGAAGCTGCTCGGAAAGGGCGACATGCTCTACTATCCCCAGGGCGTCAGCAAGCCCCTGAGGGTGCAGGGCTGCTACGTCTCCGACGAGGAGGTCAAGAGCGTCATCGAGTACGTCAAGGGCTCAGGCAAGCCGAGCGAGAGCACGGGCTACGAGGCTGAGATCAGCAGCGTTCTGGCGTCGACCGGCCAGCCGGCCGCGGAGAACGCCGGAGGCGACGGGGACGAGTTGCTCGAGGAAGCCATAGAGGCAGTGATCAAGGCCAGGCAGGCCTCGGTCTCCAGCCTCCAGAGGCGCTTCAGGATAGGCTACAACCGCTCCGCGAGGCTCATCGACCTGATGGAGGAGATGGGAGTCGTCGGCCCTGCAGACGGAGCGCGCCCGCGCAAGGTGCTCTGGGACCAGGCTATGCTGGAGAATTACATCAACGGACCCGACGACGAGGTCCCGGAGGAGATCTGATGAAGGTATTTATAAGGACGCTCGGCTGCGAGAAGAACACCGTCGACTCCGAGTATGCCGCCGGCATACTCAGGGCGGACGGCTTCGAGCTCTGCCAGGACCCTGACGAGGCTGACGTCATAATGGTAAACACCTGCGCGTTCATCAACGACGCGAAGGCCGAATCGATAAACACGGTGCTCGAGTACGCCGCGGACAAGAAGCCCGGGCAGAAGCTCATCATGAGCGGCTGCCTCGCGCAGAGATATTCCTCCGAGCTCAGGAAGGAGATGCCCGAGGTCGACGGCTTCGTGGGAGTCAACGACTACGCTAAGCTCCCCGCTCTGCTCAGAGCCGGCTCCTTCGAGCCCGCGGTCAGCGAGGCCGGGAAGGTATACGACGAGGAGGGCACCAGGCTCCACGAATCGGCGGAGAGCCCCTGGACCGCCTCGCTCAAGATCGCCGAGGGCTGCAACAACATCTGCACCTTCTGCGCGATCCCGTTCATAAGGGGGCGCTACAGGAGCAGGAAGCCCGAAGCCGTGCTGGAGGAGGCGAGGCAGCTCGCCGCGTCCGGCGTAAAGGAGATCGTTGTCATCGCCCAGGACGTGACGGGATACGGACAGGACCTTCAGGCCGACTGGAAGGGTATGCTCCCCGAACTGATCCGGAATATCTGCCGCATAGACGGCATCGAGTGGGTCCGCCTCATGTACTGCTACGAGGACGAGATCACGCAGGAGCTCATCGACGTCATAAAAGAGGAGCCCAAGGTATGCAAGTACCTCGACATCCCCATACAGCACGTCAACTCCAGGATACTCAAGGCCATGAACCGCCGCTCCACGACGGGATCAATAAAGGCTACCATAAGTAATTTACGTAAACAGATCCCCGGCATAGTGATCCGCACCACTCTGATCTCCGGCTTCCCCGGCGAGACGAGGGAGGAGTTCGAGGAGCTGATGGACTTCGTCCGCGAGACCCGCTTTGACAGGCTCGGAGTGTTCGCCTACAGCAAGGAGGACGGCACCGCGGCCGCGAAGATGCCCGGACAGGTCAGAAAGGACGTCAAGGAGCGCCGCAGGGACCGCATCATGCGGCTCCAGCAGGGCATATCCCTTGAGAACAACGAAAGATACATAAGCCGCGTGCTCAGAGTCCTCACCGAGGAGATGACCGAGCCCGGCTGCTATCTCGGCAGGAGCGCCATGGACGCCCCCGAGATCGATAACGGAGTCATCTTCACATCTGAAAGAGAGCTCGCTCCCGGAGAATTCACCGACGTTCTGATCGACGACGCCTTCGACTACGACCTCTCTGGAAAGGCGGTACTATGAACCTTCCCAACAAGCTGACGATGCTCAGAGTCATCGCCGTCCCCGTGTTCATCGTCCTCTATCTCAGAGGCATGAACATCGCGGCCTTCGCCGTGTTCATACTGGCTTCCCTCACCGACATGCTCGACGGGAAGATCGCGAGAAAGTACAACCTGATCACCGATTTCGGCAAGATCATGGATCCTCTCGCGGACAAGGTGCTGGTCTATTCGGCCTTCTGCCTCTTCATCGAGAAGGGCGTGATGCCCGCCTGGATGCTTGTCGTGATACTCGCGAGGGAGTTCATAGTCTCCGGAGTCAGGACCGTCGCCGCGGCAGGCGGCAAGGTCATAGCCGCCGCGATGAGCGGAAAGATAAAGACAGTGCTGCAGATGATCGCCGTGCCGCTGCTCATACTCGACACCCCGGGCGTCATACACACCCTTGCGAGGATCTTCCTCTGGGCATCGCTCGTGATGACGGCGGTATCCGGAGCGGAGTACGTCTACGGCAACAGGCAGCTTTTCGCCGACAGGTGACGAAGCGCGCGAGCTTTCTGAAAGGCATATAAGCATGAAGTGCACCATACTGACCGTCGGGACCGAGATACTCTTCGGCTCCATCACCAACACCAACGCGGTCTATCTCTCGAGGCAGCTCAACGCCCTCGGGATAGACGTCATGTACCACATGACCTGCGGCGACAATCCGGGCAGGCTCAAGGAGCTCCTGGCCTACGCCTACGAGGACTGCGACATGGTCATCACCACCGGAGGCCTCGGGCCGACCGAGGACGACCTTACCAAGGAGAACATCGCCGAGTTCTTCGGCGAGAGGAACGTGCTCTGGGAGGACCAGCTGGAGGTGCTGAGGAAGCACTTCCCCGGCGACATGCCGAAGAACAACCTCAAGCAGGCTTATTTCCCAGAGAACAACTGCACCATACTGAAGAACCCCAACGGCACCGCGCCCGGCTTCATGATAGAGAAGAACGGCAGGATCATAGCCTCGCTCCCCGGACCCCCGAAGGAGATGCAGCCCATGTTCGAGAACGAGCTCAGGCCGCTGCTCCTCGCGAGGCAGGATTCCGTGCTCAGATACAAAAACATCAGGACCTTCGGAATAGGCGAGTCACAGCTCGAGATGGAGCTCCTGGACATCATCGACGCACAGACCGACCCGACGCTCGCGACCTACGCCTCGTCCTTCGAGACGACTCTAAGGATAGCCTCAAAGCGCAGGACCGCAGAGGAGGCCGACGCCGCGATAGAGGAGACCCTCGCGAAGGTCCGCGAGAGGATAGGGCAGTACATCTACAGCGAGGACGGCGAAGATCTCGGCTGCGTCGTGCTCGATATGATGAGAGAGAGGGGGCTGCGCCTCTCCGCTGCCGAGAGCTGCACCGGCGGCGCCTTCGGCAAGTCCGTGACCGACATCCCCGGAAGCTCCGACGTCTTCGACAGGTCTCTCGTGACCTACTCGTGGGACGCCAAGATGCAGGAGCTGGGCGTCAAGAGAGAGACTCTCGAGCGCTTCGGCGCTGAGAGCGACGAGGTCGCCATGGAGATGGCCGACGGCCTCTACAGGGCGAGCGGCAGCGACGTCTGCGTCAGCGTGACCGGCTTCGCCGGCCCCGGAGGCGGCACAGAGGACAAGCCCGTCGGGACCTTCTTCGTTGGACTGCGCTATCAGGGGATCACGAGGAGCTTCCGCTTCATGACCAAGCGCGCGAACCGCGCGAGGGTGCGCGAGTACGCCGCCGTCGAGATGATGAGGACGGTCTATAAGGCTCTCACGGGAAGGCTCTAGATCCCGTTGATTTACATTATCTGTAAATATTGCGTTGACTCCGCTGGCAATATATGGTATTTATATATCGCATGCAGACCCTTGACCGGCGGGGCAAAACGGTATATCATAGACGCGAACATATGTTTCTTTTGATCGGAGGACTACTATGCCCACAGTGAACAAAAACGCGGACCCCAAGAGCGAGAAGGAAAAGGCCCTCGAAGCGGCTCTTCTTCAGATAGACAAGAAATTCGGAAAGGGCTCGGTCATGACCCTCGGAGACGACAACGCCCGCCTCGACGTCGAGGCGATATCGACCGGCTCCATCAGCCTCGACCTCGCCTGCGGCATCGGAGGGCTTCCGAAGGGCAGGATCATAGAGATATACGGACCCGAGTCCTCCGGAAAGACCACCCTGGCCCTGCACGTGGTGGCCGAGGCCCAGAAGCAGGGCGGCAAGTGCGCCTTCATCGACGCCGAGCACGCCCTCGACCCCGTCTACGCGAAGAACCTCGGAGTCAAGGTCGACGAGCTGCTAGTCGCCCAGCCCGACACCGGAGAGGACGCCCTCGAGATATGCGAGATGCTCGTGCGCAGCGCAGCGATCTCCGTAGTCGTCATCGACTCCGTCGCCGCCCTCGTCCCCAAGTCGGAGATCGAGGGAGACATGGGAGACTCCCACGTCGGACTCCAGGCCAGGCTCATGTCCCAGGCCCTGAGGAAGATCACCGGCGTCGCCAACAAGACCGGCACCATGATCATCTTCATCAACCAGCTGAGAGAGAAGATCGGCATCATGTTCGGCAACCCCGAGACCACGACCGGCGGCCGCGCGCTCAAGTTCTACGCCTCCGTCAGGCTCGACGTCAGAAGGGTCGAGTCCATCAAGCAGGGAGACAGCGTCATCGGCAACAGGACCAAGGTCAAGGTCGCCAAGAACAAGGTCGCTCCCCCGTTCAAGGTCGTCGAGTTCGACATCATGTACGGCAAGGGCATCTCCAAGGCCGGCGACATCCTCGACTGCGCCGTCGACGCGGGCATCATAGAGAAGTCCGGCTCCTGGTTCTCCTACGGCGGAGAGCGCATCGGGCAGGGCAGGGAGAACGTCAAGAGCTACCTCGAGGAGAGACCCGAGCTCATGGACCGCCTCGAAAAGCAGATCAAGGACAAGTTCATCCCCAGGCACGACGCCGAGGCCGAAGCGGAGGCCGAGGACGACATACTGACTGACGAGGACGGAGTCATAATCGAGCCCTGAAAAAGCTTGAAATATACGCAATCTTTTGATTGACACACGGCGCCGGGCTGTGCTATATTATCTGCGTTGCCGCTCTGAGTGGGTGTTTTTAAGTGCGCAAACGCCGCCCCCGAAGGCGAGACCGGATAGAGGAGGTAAAATAATATCATGTATGCAATAGTACAGACCGGCGGAAAGCAATACAAAGTCTCCGAGGGAGACATCATCTGCGTCGAGAAGATCGACGCTGAAGTGGGCAGCACCGTAGCCCTCGACAAGGTCCTCATGGTTGGATCCGACAGCCTCAAGGTCGGCAGCCCCTACGTAGAGGGCGCCTGCGTTCAGGCTGAGGTCCTCGAGCAGGGCAAGGGCAAGAAGGTAGTCGTCTACAAGTACAGGGCCAAGAAGGATTCCCAGTCCAAGCAGGGACACCGTCAGCCCTTCACTAAGCTCTGCGTCAAGGGCATCGCTCTCGACGGAGCCGCTCCCGCAGAGGAGAAGAAGGAAGCCGGCAAGCCCAGCCTCAAGAGCATGAAGAAGGCTGAGCTCATCGAATACGCCGAGAAGAACGGCATCGAGCTCGATCCCAAGAGCACCAATGCCGAGATGATCGCAGCCATCGAAGCTGCTACCAAGTAAGACCGGAGGTGAAGGCAAATGGCAAGTAAGAAAGGTGTAGGAAGCTCCAAAAACGGACGCGAGAGCGAATCCAAGAGACTCGGAGTCAAGAGAGCGGACGGTCAGTTCGTACATGCCGGTACCATCCTGGTCCGCCAGAGAGGCACCGCTATCCACCCGGGCAACAACGTGGGGATCGGCGGAGACGACACTCTCTTCGCAATGCAGGACGGAATCGTCAAGTTCGAAAGAAAGGACAAGACCCGCAAGCAGGTCAGCGTCTACTCACAGGAAGCTTAAGTTTTCAGCGATCCCCCTATGCCGGGCATAGGGGGGTCTTTTTAATTCGATTGCAGGTGATCACATGTTCGTAGACAAGGCTCAGATCATCATAAGGTCCGGCAAGGGCGGAAACGGCGCGGTCTCCTTCAGGAGAGAGCCCTTCGTCCCGCAGGGCGGGCCCGACGGAGGAAACGGCGGCAGGGGAGGCAGCGTCATAATCGCTGCCGACAGGAACCTGCGCACCCTCATGGACTTCAGGTACAAGAGAAAGTACGAGGCCCAGAACGGCGAGGACGGCCGCGGCAAGCAGCAGTACGGCAAGGACGGGGAGGATCTGATCATCAAGGTCCCCGTCGGCACCACCATAAAGGACGTCAAGACCGGCGAGATCATCGCCGACCTCGTCGAGGACCGCGAGAGCATAGTCGCCGCGAGAGGCGGCCGCGGGGGCAGGGGCAACGTCTTCTACAAGAACTCCGTGCGTCAGGCCCCGAACTTTGCCGAAGCCGGCGGCGCCTCCAGAGAGAGGACCGTCGAGCTCGAGCTCAAGCTCATAGCGGACGTCGGCCTCATAGGATATCCCAACGTGGGCAAGTCCACGTTCCTTTCCGTGTCCACGAGCGCCAATCCCAAGATCGCAAACTATCACTTCACGACACTCACGCCCAATCTCGGCGTGGTCTACATCTTCGACAGCTCCTTCGTGCTCGCGGACATCCCCGGGCTCATCGAGGGCGCTTCCGAGGGCCTGGGCCTCGGCCTCGACTTCCTCAAGCACGTGGAGAGGACCAAGGTCCTGATCCACGTGGTCGACGTGTCCGGAAGCGAGGGCAGGGATCCGGCCGAGGACTTCGTCAAGATCAACGCCGAGCTCAAGAGCTACAGCCCCGCAGTCGCGTCCAAGCCGCAGATCGTGGTCGCCAACAAGACCGACATGGCCAGCGACGAGCAGATAGAGTCCTTCAGGAAGTTCATCGAGGAGCTCGGCTACGAGTTCCACACCGTCTGCGCTCCCATACACGAGGGCGTCAGCGAGGTGCTCGAAGCCGCCTACAGGGCTCTCCAGGAGCTTAAGGAGACCGAGGAGCCCGCGGCTCCGGTCTACTCCCCGGACATGGGCGAGGAGGATCCCGACTACAGGGAAGTCAACGTCGAGTACGACGGCGAGTCCTTCATCGTGACCGGCAAGCAGCTCAGGAAGATCTTCGACTCCACCAACTTCAACGACATGGGCTCGCTGAGGTACCTCTACAAGTACATCGAGTCCAAGGGCGCCATCGACAGGATGATAGAGATGGGACTCGAGGAGGGCGACACCATCAAGGTGTTCGACTACGAGTTCGAGTACATCGAGGAGTGGTGATCCCGGCATGAGCAGCGTGCAGAGCAGGCTGGACCTCGTGCTCCCGAGAGTCGAGAAGCCGGCCAGATACATAGGCGGAGAGCCTTACAGCGTCATAAGAGAGCCCGGGGACGATATCCTCAGGTTCTGCTTCTGCTTCTCCGACACCTACGAGATCGGCATGTCCTACATGGGTATGCAGATACTCTACAACATACTTAACCATACCGACCATACATACTGCGAGAGGGCCTTCACGCCCGCTGAGGACATGATAGCCGAGATGGAGAAGGAGGGCATACCCCTCTTCACCATTGAGACCAAGACCCCGCTCTCGGAGATGGACATGATAGGCTTCACCCTGCAGTACGAGCTGGGCTATTCCAACATACTGCTCATGCTGAAGCTCGCGGGCACACCCCAGAACGCGAA
>JAEENW010000167.1 GCA_016283945.1 Bacillota bacterium | reverse complement strand
CCGTTCCTTTCCGCTTCCCCGGGACGGCGCAGGCGAAGCTTGCAATATCCGATAGAAAATGATAAAAAAGAAGAAAAGGTTGGGTCCGGTTTCGGAGCGGGCACGGGACCGCACAAAGGGGAGCGCAGCGCATGAAAACAGACTGGTACAAAAACGCCGTCGTCTATCAGGTCTATCCGTTCAGCTTCATGGACGGCAACAACGACGGCTGGGGAGACATTCCCGGCATCCTCTCAAAGCTGGATCATATCAAGGAGCTGGGCGCCACCGCGGTCTGGTTCTCCCCACTGTATCGCTCTCCCGATTTCGATTACGGCTATGACGTCTCCGATTACCGCAGCATCGACGGGAAGTTCGGGACGATGGCGGATTTCGACACGCTGCTTTCGGCGTGTCATAAGCGGGATCTGAAGGTCATCATGGATATGGTCCTCAACCACACATCCACGGAGCACCCCTGGTTCCGGGAGGCGATCTCCTCGAAGGACTCCCCCTACCGCGATTACTACATCATCCGGGAGGGGATCAGAAAGGGACGGAAGCTCCTGCCGCCCAGCAACTGGCAGTCGACCTTCACCGGCAGCGCGTGGGAGCGGATCGGGGAGAGCGATGAGTTCTATCTGCACCTGTTCTGCCGGGAGCAGGCGGATCTCAACTGGGAAAACCCGCGGGTGCGGGAGGATATCGCCGACATCCTCGACTTCTGGCTGGCGAAGGGCGTCGACGGCTTCCGCTTTGACGTGTTCAACATGTTCTCCAAGGTCTTTCCGATCCGGGACGACCGCGAAAAACACACCTTCCAGAAGGGAGCGCAGTTCTTTGTCGACGGGCCGCGCATGCACGAATTCCTGCGGGAGCTGAATGAGAAGGTCTTCTCCCGCTATGACAGCTACACGGTCGGCGAGTCCTTCCATCCGTCTCCCGAGGCGGCCCGCGCCTATGTGAAGCGGGAGAATCGCGAGCTCGATTCGATCTTCAGCTTTGCCCATCTGGATTCGGACAACATCGGCGGGAAGAAGTTCTTCCGCAAGCCGTTCGATCTCCTGCAGTTCAAGGACGGCCTCTTCGGGCCCCAGCGGGACAACTATGAGGACGGCTGGAACACGCTCGTCCTGGAAAACCACGACAACCCGCGCAGCGTGGACCGCTTCTCCATCGATTCCGGTAAGTACCGCTACGAGGCGGCGACGATGCTCGCCGCGGTCGTGTTCATGGGCTTCGGCACGCCCTTCATCTATATGGGAGAGGAGGCGGGCCTGACCAACTGCGCGTTCACCTCCATCGAGCAGATGAAAGACCCGGTCAGCCATTTCGTATATGACCTGATGACGCGCTTCGGCATGCCGCGGAAGCTGGCGTTCTCTTTCATCAGATATGGGGCGAGGGACCACGCCCGCGTCCCCATGGCCTGGGACGACACGGCGAACGGCGGCTTCAACGGGGGACATCCGACCTGGCAGTGCGTCAATCCGCGCTTCCGGGAGATCAACGTCAGGAAGGACCGGGACGCGGAGCGGTCCGTCTTCCGCTTTTACCAGAAGCTTCTTGCGATCCGGAAAAGCAGCGAGACCGCGATTATGGGAAAAACCGAGGAATACGATCACGGGAACCGGCGGATCGTCGCCTACAGCCGTACCTTCGGCGACGACCGGCTCTTTGTCTGCGCCAATTTCAGCCCCCGCCCTGTCAGGTATGTCCTGCCGCCCTGGGTGAAGGGAGCGCGTGTCCTCCTGGACAATTACGGTCAGTATCAGAGAGGGGAGGCCTCCGTCGCCCTCTCCCCGTACCAGGCGCTGATCTTTGAGGAGGCCTGAGCCGGCGCAGGGGGATCAGAGGAAGAGAAAACGGAACGGCGGCCGCGCACGGCGGACCGCAGATCGGAGAGGCCCGATCGGGAGGGCGCGCATGGATTCGACCCGCACCGTCCGGCTGCCGCCGGACAACGATCCGAAGCTGTTTGGGATCTTCACCCGGCAGAAGCGGTTTTATCAGACGTTTTTCCCGCTGCTGTTCATCATCGTCCTGCAGCAGCTCGCCGCGCTGACGGTCAATCTCGTGGACAACATCATGCTCGGACGCTACACGGAGCTCGCGCTCTCCGGCGCGACCCTCGTCAACCAGATCCAGTTCACGCTCCAGCAGATCGCCGCCGGCATCGGCATGGGGATCGTGGTCCTCGCGTCGCAGTACTGGGGCCAGAAGCGCATCGGCCCGATCAAGAAGATCATCTCCGTCGGGGTCAAGCTCGGCCTGCTCGTCGGGATCGTCTTCTGCGCCGTCTCGGCGATCCTGCCCGCGCAGGTCCTCTCCCTCTTCACGAACGACCGGGCCGTGATCGCGGAGGGCGTGCGCTATCTGCGCGTGATCTGCTGGACGTATCTGATCTTCTCCGTATCCAACTCCCTGATGTACTCCCTCCAGAGCGTCGAGACCGCCATGATCGGCACAGTCATGTCGCTGAGCACCATCGTGATCAACGCCTGCCTGAACTACTGCCTGATCTACGGAAACTTCGGGTTCCCGGAGCTCGGCGTCACGGGGGCGGCGGTCGCCACGCTCGTCAGCCGCAGCGTGGAGCTGCTGATCATCCTCGTCTACGTCCGCCTGATCGACCGGAAGCTGCGCATGAAGCTCCGGGAGCTGCTCCGCTTCGACTTCACCTATTTCCGGGATTTTATCCGCGTCGCGACGCCCGTGACGCTCTCCGGCGCGCTCTGGGGGGTCGCCCAGGCCGCGCAGACCGCGATCCTGGGCCATATCAGCGCCACGGTCATCGCAGCGAACAGCATCGCCGTCGTGATCTTCCAGATCTTCGCGGTCGTCGGGATGAGCTGCGCGAACGTCGCCTCCGTCACGACCGGGAAGACGATCGGGGAGGGGCGCTTCGATCTGGTCCGGTCCTACGCGAAGACGATGCAGGCGATCTTCGTCCTCCTTGGCCTTCTGTGCGGCTCGCTCCTGTTCCTCTGCAAGGAGCTCGTCGTCGGCTTTTACACGGTCTCGCCGGAGACGAAATCGCTCGCGGTCGCCTTCCTCACGGTCCTGAGCGCGACGACGGTCGGGAGCTGCTACGAGTACCCGGTGGAGAGCGGGATCATCTCCGGCGGCGGGAGCACGAAGTATCCCGCCATCGTGGACAACCTGTTCATGTGGCGCTTCACGATCCCCT
>JAEENW010000166.1 GCA_016283945.1 Bacillota bacterium | reverse complement strand
CTTTTCTTCCCGCATTTATGCGCCAGCGCGCGTAGCCGTAGGCGATCATGGGATACTCGAGATCGTCGTCCTCGGCGGCTATGAGAGCCTTCATGTCCCCCTCGCTCATGGTTCCAGATGCCAGGGACATGGCCCTGTCGTAGGAGAAGTGATGACCTACCTTCATGCCCGGGCGGTAGCGCTCCTTCAGGAGCGAGGGCTCCGCGCCTAGCCTCCACGCCGCGAGGGTGTGCCAGTAGATCGCTCCTATCCCGAGCTCCTCGTCCGTAGCCCCGAAGCACTCCTCCTCGGCTCTCATCGCGCCCTCATAGTCGCCTGAAAAGTACCTCGCGATCCCTACCCTGTAAACGATGTCGGGCCCGTTCATCCCGAGCTCCGCGCAGCGTGCGAAATCCTTCAGCGCGGCCTTGCAGCGCAGGGTGGTGAGCTCCCTCGCCGCGCGCCTCCTGATCAGGGCTGCGTCGTCCGGAAACTCGTCTATGAGCGCGCTGAGCATGGAGATCTCCTCGGCGTATCTGAGCTGAAAGCCGAGAGCGCCCGCGAGCCTGAGCAGGGCTTCCCTCCGCGCAGCCGGCGCGGAAAGCTCATCCATGGCGGTCGTCAGCTTGAGCTCTTCCCAGGCGCTGTTGACTGCCGGGCTGTCGGGCGGAATGAAGCCGTCTCCGGACAGCTGGCTGGACGGAGACGCGTGTACCTCCGCGAAATACGAATGCGTCATTGAGATATGATCTCCTTTCTGGCTCCGGCGCGGACGCTCATCAGATAGAACGCCAGAGAGAGCAGCATCACGCAGGCTCCCGGCGCCATCAGGTAGAGATACGCGCGCCTTATGAAGGCTCCGCGCCTATAGGCCAGATTCATCATCGTTCCCCAGGTTGGATGGTATATGTCGCCCATGCCGAGAAAGCTGAGCGTCGACTCCATCATGATACAGCTGTTCACGCTCAAAAGAAAGCGCGAGAGCAGAACACCCGACAGATTCGGGAGCATATGCCTCAGAGCTATCCTCGCCCTGGAGTAGCCGAGGAGCTCCAGAGCCTCCGCGAAGGGCTGCGCTTTGAGGTGCCTGACCTGGGCCCTCACGGCGCGCGCCGTCCCGGTCCAGCTGAACAGCGCTATGAGCAGCGCGAGCTTCGCCCTTTCGCTGCCCCAGAAGGCTGAGAGCACGATCAGGCTGACGAGCCTGGGAAGCATTATGAAGAGCTGCGTTATCCATGAGAAGAGAGCCGCGGCGCGGCCCTCTCCGGCGGAGATGACTCCTGCCGCTGCTCCCAGCGCGAGGGATATGACGCTGCTCAGAAGGCCTATGACGACCGTATCCCTCGCGCCGTAGACCAGCTCCGCGAGCACGTCGTAGCCGAGGTAATTGGTCCCCAGCGGGTGCAGGGCCGAGGGAGCCTCCCACAGGCCGAAGAGCTCTTTGCGGCCCCAGGGCGTGAATATGCCCGGAAAGAAGGCCGCCGCGGCGAAGAGCGCCAGCAGCGCGGTCCCCAGCGCGAAGGATACTGTTCCCCTGCGGATCGGCTTGTCAGCCATCGCTGTTCCTCCTTCCCGCCATAGGGTCCGCGAGCGCGCAGACTATGTCAGACACTATTATAGCCGCTGTCATCGCCCCCGCCGTCACGAATAGTATGCCCTGCATCAGTGGGTAATCGAGGGTGTAGACCGCGTCCGTCAGCAGCCTCCCCATGCCGTTTATCGAGAAGATGTTCTCGACGACCAGGGAGCCGCCGACGCATGAACCGACGCTCAGGCCGGTCATCACGATGAAGGGCTGCGCTATGTTCTTCAGGATATATGAGCGCCTTATGATTCCGGGCGCCAATCCCCTCTGCCGGGCGTAGAGGACGTATTTCTTCCCGTTCTCCTCTGCCGCGGTATTCCTCACGAGGAGGCAGCGCGACGGAAGGATGCCCAGGGTGAGCGCCGTCACGGGCAGCGCGAGATGCCTCACCCGGTCGGCGAGGAACGCGGCGGCTGAGACCCTTCCCGCTGCTGCAGCGGCGGCGATCTCAGGACTGTTCAGGCCGGAATACGGCAGCCATCTGTGCCTGAAGCAGAAGAACAGCATGAGTCCGAGCGCCGCGGCGAAGCCCGGCACGGCGTTAAGAGCGATCGACGCCGCGTTGACCGTCCGGTCGAGTGCGCTGTCCCTGCGGGATCCCGCGGCGAGACCAAGATACAGGCCGAGCGCCGACGATATGACGAGCGCCGGAAGAGCTATCTGCAGAGTCGCGGGGATCCTCGAGGCTATGAGGCTCGACACACTCTCCTCTTTTTTGAAGGAGTAGCCTAGCGACCCGTCCGCTATCGAACCGAGATAATAACCGAACTGCTTCAGCACCGGCTCATCCAGGTGCAGAGCGCTGCGATAGCGCTCGACCTGCGCGGCTGTCATATCCTCCTCCGCGAAGCCCGAAAGGTACGCGACAGGATCCCCCGGGAGCATCCTCGGGAGCGCGAAGTTGAGGATCATTACGGCCGCGAAGCACAGCAGCGCCGCGGCCGTGTTTTTCATATGAGTTTTCACTTAAGGGTCACGCTCGCCCAGTCGGCGGCGCAGTTGAGGCCGAAAGCGTTGTCAACAGTGACGCCGCCAAGGCGCGAGGACACTCCGTAGCAGAGGCTGTCCCAGTAGAGCGCTACGACGGGAAGATGCTCGGCATAGTAGCCCTGCATCTCGGCACAGGCAGCCGTGTACTCTTCGGGAGTAGCGGCGGCCGCCATCTTCGCGAGTATTCCGGAGAACTCCTCGTCGTAGACCTGGGCTCCGCCCTGGACGGCGTGATTTCCGTCGACATAGATGGTCCCCAGACCGTTGCCCATGCCCATTCCGGCGGTGGTATATCCGAAGAGCGCCGCTTCCATGGTGATGTTGTTCTCGGAGAACTTATTGCTGGTCTTGGCGTTGTAGGAATCGGAATCGAGCGCCTCGAGGGTGACGTTTCCGCCGAAGGCGTCTATCGCGCTCTTGACGAGCTCGGCGCAGGAGCCGTGGTTGGCGCGGTCAGCCCTGTAAGTGAGGGTGAAGCCGAACTGCTCGCCGTTCGCATCGACGAACTTGCCGTCGGCGTTCTTCGTGTAGCCGGCCCTGTTCATGAAGCTCTCAGCCTCGGCGAGATCGGTGCGAAGGCTCTCCGTGGGAGCGTAGCCGAAGGTGGACGCCGGAACGAAGCCCGCTGCGGGGATCTGGGCGAGCGGAGAGCCGACCCTGTTCCTGATCTCCTCGTAGTTGACGGCCAGAGCAACGGCGTGGCGCAGATCCTCGTTCGCGAAGGGACCCTTCGCGTTGTTGAACGCGAGTACGCAGGGCTCGTTCTGCGCGGGTACGGAGATCAGATCGACCTTGTCCGAAGCTGCGAGCACGTCCTGGTAGCCCGCGGGGATACCGCCGGAGTAGACCCAGACCATGTCGATATCGCCCTCCTGAAGGGCCATGTACATGGTATCCTCATTCGCGAAGAGCCTGTAGACGATCTCGCCGGCGTGCGGCGCCTCGGGATAGGTCTCAGAGGCCTTGAAGACTATGGTTCCCGCCTCGGGCGAGAAGGAATCGAAGACGTAGGGACCGTAACCGAAGCGGAGCTCCTCGTCGCTGAGCTCAGCCTTTCCCTCGTAGATGTGCCTGGGAAGCACGCGGAAGGAGTTCATGTTTCCGAGCTCGCGCACGTTGGGAGACGCGAGGGTCAGGGTTATGCTCCTGCCGTCATCGGAGACGGCGGCGGACTCGTACTTGGCCTTGGTGACCTTGCCCTCTGAGTCAGTCTGATCCTTCAGGTTGGCGCTTCCGTTCTCGTCCTCGTACTGCAGGGTGAACAGTATGTCGTCCGCGGTGAGGGACTCGCCGTCCTGCCACTTCATGCCGTCAGCGACGGTGTAGATCCAGGTCTTGGGATCGGGACTCTCCCAGGACACGACCTGCGGATGGAAAGCGCCCTCCGTGTCCTGCCTGACGAGAGGCACGTGGGTGACGCCGCTGGCGAGCATCTCGTAGTTGTACTCGCCCATGACGGCCTTCTCGATCTGAGCGGTCGTGCCGACGGTGATGCGCTCTATCTCATAGTTCGGAGCAGCGGGGGCTTCCGGGGCCGCGGTCTTACCGCAGCCCGCAAGAGACAGCGCGAGCAGTGCCGCCAGAGCGGCGGCGATGATTCTCTTTGTCATCTTTTCCTCCTTTAAGAACAGTTGACGGTTTCAGTTCCCTCTTCGACGGTCCTTCCGCCTTCGAAGAGATATATCCTCTGACATACGCGCTCGATGAGCGCCCTGTCGTGGCTTATCAGCAGTATCGAGCCCCCTCTCGCCCTCGCGGCGCGGGTGACGGCGCCCATGACGTTGGCCTGCGTGGAGACGTCGAGCATCGAGGTCGCCTCGTCAAGTATGAGCAGCCTCGGGCTGAGCATGAGGCACCTGGCTATGCACACTCTCTGCGCCTCTCCTCCGGATATCTGAGACGGCAGCCTCGCCAGTATTCCAGAGGAGAGACCCGCTTCCGCCAGCGAGCTCTCTATGAGACTGTCCTCCTTCTCCCTCGATATCCCGGGAAAACGGGCTCTCGCGAGCTCCCTAAAGGCGCTGCCGAGCTTTTGCACCGGGTCGAGCGCCGCGTGAGGCTGTTGGAAGACCATCTGTATCCCAAGGCCGGCTTTTCTGTCGTATTGCGTGCCGGGCGAGGCTATGAGCTTTCCGTCCAGAAGGACTTCCCCGACGTCGGGCCTTACGAGTCCACAGAGCATGCGGGCGGCAGTTGATTTACCTATGCCGCTCGGCCCGTAAAAGCCGACGAACTCTCCGTCTCCTATGCAGAAGGACGCGTCCTCAAGTACGGCCTTTCCCTTAAATGATTTTTTGAGATTCCTTGCCTCTATCATCTGCTTCGCGTTTGGATCCTCGCGCAGCGGCAGCTCCTGCCTGCCAGGCGGATGTCCGGGATCTCCCCTTCGCAGGCTTCACCCGCTTCGGGGCAGCGCCCGTAGAAGGGACAGTCTGAGCTTCCGCTCCTCAGCCGCGGAGTCTCGGTCATTCCGTTCGCAGGCAGAGCGGCGATGAGCGCTCTCGTATACGGATGCGCGGGATCAGCAAGGAGCTCCCCTGCCGGTCCGCTCTCGCACATGACCCCTCCGCAGAGCACGGCTGCCATGCCGCAGAGCCCCGCGACCGAGATGTCGTGAGTTATCACTATAATCGCAGCGGAAGGAAAGAGCTTCCGCGCGAGCCCGAACCAGGCGGCTGTCGCCTCGCGGTCAAGGCCGTTCGTCGGCTCGTCGGCTATGACCAGCCTGGCCTCGGCGCAAGCAGCGAGGGCCATCACGACCCTCTGGGCCATGCCCCCGGAGAGCTCGAAGGGATAGCTGTCCATGATGCGTCCGGGATCCCCGAAACCGGCCAGCGAGAGCAGCTCGAGACTCCTCGTCTCGGCCCTTTCCCTCGGGACGCCGTTCTTCAGCAGGCCGTCCCGCAGCTGCCAGCGCAGCCTTCTGAGCGGCGCGAGCGCCTCGGCTCCGCTCTGCGGTATGTACACGATCCCGCTTCCGAGTATCGAACGCATGCCTTCGGGACCGGGCAGCGGCTCTCCCAGGAACAGCGCTTCGCCGCCCTCCTGTCTGATCCCGCGCGGAAGCAGGCGCATTATGGACAGCGCCGTCATGGTCTTTCCGGAGCCGGTCTCGCCTATGAGAGCGAGGCTCTCCCCCTCCTCCAGAGAGAAGCTTACCCCGCGAAGAAGCGTCCTCTCCCCCTTAGCGAGAGTGGCCTTGACCGTTCCGCTGCTGTATTTAAGAACGCTTTCTCTCATCGCTTTCCCTTTTCCGCG
>JAEENW010000165.1 GCA_016283945.1 Bacillota bacterium | reverse complement strand
CCATGCGCGCGTCGGCGTCGAAGCCCTCCTTGCCCATCATGATCTTGAAGGGAGCCTTGTCGTAGCCGAGCTTTACGAGGTGGTCGGCGATGATGGAGCAGGTCCTGACTTCGTGCCAGCCGGCCTCAGCGTGCTTGTGGAAATCCTGTCTGCGCTCTCTCATCCAATCCGCTTTGGTATCGATGAAAGCAGCCATTTCTCTGTAGAGTTCGTTTGCCATTTCTCGTTGATATCCTTTCTGATATGCGATAAAAAGTGATACAAGTACCTTGTAAATTTTATATCCATCATTATTGCCAGTCAATTGTTTTGTGTTAACTATGGAGTATAATAGATATATCAAAAAGTATTTTCATCATTCAAGAAACGGAGGGATCCATGTACAGGATTGTTACAAGGACTCCGCTGAACCCCTCGGTCACCAAGATCGAGGTAGAGGCTCCTTACGTCGCAGCCAAGGCTCAGCCGGGTCAGTTCATCATCCTCAGAGTCGACGAAGACGGAGAGAGAGTGCCCTTCACCATCTCCGACAGCGATCCGGTCAAGGGAACTGTAAGCATAATCTTCCAGGTAGTGGGCGGAAGCACCGAGAAGCTCAACCACGTGCCCGAGGGCGGCTATATCGCCGACTTCGCCGGGCCTCTCGGCAACCCCACAGAGACTGAAGGCATCAAGAAGGTCTGCATCGTAGGCGGGGGCGTCGGAAACGCCATAGCATATCCCGTCGCGAAGAAGTTCCACCAGATCGGCGCCGAGGTCCACTGCGTCATAGGCTTCAAGAACAAGGACATCATCATACTCGAGGACGAGTTCAGGGCAGCAAGCGACAGGCTCATAGTTATGACCGACGACGGCTCCTACGGAATGAAGGGCAACGTCACCGCCGGTCTGGAGATCCTGCTCAAGGAGAACTCCGACTACGACGAGGTCATCACCATCGGACCGATGATCATGATGAAGTTCGTATCCCTCATGACCAAGCAGTACGGCGTAAAGACCGTCGCCAGCATGGCTCCGATCATGATCGACGGCACCGGAATGTGCGGCGGCTGCAGAGTCACCGTCGGCGGCGAGACCAAGTTCGCCTGCGTGGACGGACCCGAGTTCGACGGACACCTCATCGACTACGACGAGGCCATGGACCGCATGAGGACCTATTTCGACTTCGAGAGAAAGGCATACGACGAAGCCTGCAATCTCTTCAAACAGGAGGTGAGATGATATGCCCAACATGTCTTTGAAGAAGAACCCCATGCCCTCTCAGGAACCGGACGTGAGGAACAACAACTTCGAGGAAGTAGCTCTCGGATACACTGAGGAGATGGCTCTCGACGAGGCCGCCAGGTGCCTCAACTGCAAGAATCACCCCTGCGTGAGCGGCTGCCCTGTAGGGATCAACATCCCCGGCTTCATACAGAAGATAGCCTCCGGCGACTTCGAGGGCGCCTACGGCATCATCAGCGAGGACAGCGCCCTTCCCGCCATCTGCGGCAGAGTCTGCCCGCAGGAGTCCCAGTGCGAGAAGAACTGCGTACGCGGCATCAAGGGCGAGCCGGTCGGTATCGGAAGGCTCGAGCGCTTCGCCGCGGATACCCACATGAAGAGCGGCGCGGCTCCCGCTGAGCGCCCCGCTTCCAACGGCCACAGGATCGCGGTTATAGGCTCCGGCCCCTCCGGACTCACCTGCGCCGGCGACCTCGCCCGCAAGGGATACGAGGTCACCATCTTCGAGGCCCTGCACACCCCCGGCGGAGTGCTGGTATACGGCATCCCCGAGTTCAGACTTCCGAAGGCGATCGTCCGCCGCGAGATCGAAGGCCTCAAGGCACTCGGCGTCAAGATCGAGACCAACATGATCATCGGAAAGACTCTCTCCGTCGACGAGCTCCTCGGAGACATGGGCTTCGAGGCCGTGTTCATCGGCTCCGGCGCCGGACTTCCGCAGTTCATGCACATCCCCGGCGAGAACCTCCGCGGAGTTCTTTCCGCCAACGAGTTCCTCACCAGGATCAACCTCATGGGCGCCTTCAAGGAAGGCTCCGCCACCCCGGTGATGCACGCCGCGAAGACCATCGTAGTCGGCGGCGGCAACGTCGCAATGGACGCCGCCCGCTGCGCCAAGAGGCTCGGCGCGGACGTCACAGTGGTATACAGGCGCTCCGAGGCGGAGCTCCCCGCCAGGAAGGAAGAGGTCGAGCACGCCAAGGAGGAAGGCATAGTCTTCAGCCTCCTCTGCAACCCCGTTGAGATACTCGCCGGTGAAGGCACTAAGCAGGTCTGCGGCGCCCGCTGCATACGCATGGAGCTCGGCGAGCCCGACGCGTCCGGCAGGAGAAGGCCGGTCGAGATACCCGGTTCCGAGTTCGTCATCGACGCTGACTGCGTCATCATGGCGCTGGGCACCTCCCCCAACCCGCTGATCAAGTCCACTACCGAGGGACTCGAGGTCTCCAGGCGCGGAGGAATAGTCGCCGACGAGGACGGCAGGAGCTCCAAGGCCCGCGTCTACGCCGGAGGCGACGCCGTTACCGGATCCGCCACCGTCATCCTCGCGATGGGCGCAGGCAAGAAGGCCGCAGCCGCCATCGACAGGGACATCATGGGAGCCGAATAAGGGCCGAAGCTTAAAAGCATAAAGCAGGCAGCAGCCGGGCCGATGCTCTGAGCAGCGAAAGCCCGGCTGTATTTATGACCGTTATCATCAAGGAGTTTTTATGGACGAAGAAAAAGCAATAAAGCGCGGGAAGAGAAAGGACGTGGATATGACGCAGGGAAGCATCTCCCGCCATATCATCAATTTCTCGATCCCGCTCATCATAGGAAATCTGTTCCAGATGCTCTACAATACCGTGGACACCTGGGTCGTCGGCAACTTCGTGTCCGACGAGGCCTTCTCCGCGGTAGGTACCGTGGGACCTGCGCTGAACATGGTCATATCCTTCGCGATAGGCCTCGGCGCGGGCGCCGGAGTCGTGATCTCGCAGTATTACGGCGCCAGGCAGCCTGAGCGCGTCAGCGAGGCTGTCCACACCGCCATGCTGAGCTCGGTCATGCTCGGAGCCATTCTGGCCGTTCTGGGATGCGTCTCGGTGCCCGGAATACTGAAGCTGATGAAGGTGCCGGCCAACATCTATCCCGACGCGAGCAAGTACCTCTTCCTGCTCTATGCGCTCATGATACCGCCCGTCATCTACAACATCGCGGCGGGCATACTCAGAGCCGTAGGCGACTCGACGAGGCCCTTCCACATCATGGTCGTGGCGACTTTGACCAACATCGCGCTGGACCTGCTCTTCGTCATACAGTTCAAGATGGGCGTCGTAGGAGTCGCGGTCGCTACCGCCCTCGCCCAGCTCATCTCCTGCATACTCGCCCTCAGGATACTGCTCACCGAGACAACAGAGATCAGGCTCATACCCGCGAAGCTGAAGATCCACAGTAACATGCTCAGGCAGATCATAGGCATAGGCGTCCCCGCCGCCGTCCAGGGCTGCATCACTTCGTTCTCGAACCTCTTCGTTCAGAGCTACGTGAACGCCTTCGGTAGCACCGTGATGGGCGGCTGGACCGCCTACCAGAAGGTCGCGCAGATCATACAGCTGCCTATAATGTCTATCACCACCGCCCTCTCGACCTTCGTCGGGCAGAACCTCGGAAAGAACTATGTCGACAGGGCCAAGCAGGGAGTCAGGACCTCGCTGCTCATCAACTACGCCTTCTGCGCGGTCGCCGGCGTCGCGATATACGCGGTCGCCCCGATGCTCTCGGCCTTCTTCAACAGCAATCCCGAGATCATCAAGATGGGGACCTACTTCCTCAGGCACATCGTCCCGATGTACTTCCTGATCGCGACATATCAGACTCTCGCGGCCGCCCTTCGCGGCGCGGGCTCCACGAAGGTCCCCATGTTCGCGATGCTCGGAGGCGGAGTGGCCTTCAGGCAGCTCTACCTCTACGTTCTGACCCACATGTTCCCGGGCAACATCCTCCCCGTGAGCTACGCCTATCCGGCGGGCTGGGCTATGGCCGGGATCATCCTTGCCGTATACTACAGCAGGGTCGACCTCGCCAAGACCAGGGTCGTCAGAGACTAAGGCTGTCCGCGTCGCCGATACGGCGGATCAGCTGAACCGTTACCGAAGATCAAAGAATTCAAAAGCCCCGCGAACGAAGCGGGGCTTTTTCTTTATAAAAAAGACCGCCGCGGGACGTTCTCCCGGGCGGTCTTATGATCTATAATCTGACTCCGCGCTTCTTTAGCTCAGCCCTTAGGTCGTCCGCGCCTCTGAACACTATCGCGTCGAGGCCGACCATCATGGCTCCCGCGCAGTTCGGCGGGGAGTCGTCGATGAAGACGGCTTCGCGAGGATCTACCCCGAAGCGTTTGAGCAGCAGCTCGAAGATCTCGGTCTGCGGCTTGTAGAGCTTCTCGTAGGCGGAGATGAGCTTGCCGTCGAAGTTCCCGCTTCCGGGGATCTTGGGCCAGTACTCGTCGTGCCTCGGGCCGGCGTTGCTCAGGAGCAGCAGCCTGTAGCCGTTCTCCTTCAGTTCGGTGGTGAGCTCGGCCATTCCCGGCATCGGGATGATGGGATCGTCCCAGGTCCTCACGAGGTCCTCGACGACCTTGTGAAGGCGCTCAGGCACCCTCTCGCAGACCATCGCGATCTCCTCGTCCTCCGTGATGAAGCCGAAGTCGAGCAGCGACCAGGGGCCGCTCTTGAAGACCTCGTTGGCAAGCAGCTTCTTCTCGTCCTCGCTGAGTATCGGGTAGCGCTCGACGAACTTGTCAGGGGCGAAGTCTATGAGCACTCCTCCCATGTCGAATATGATCGTCTTAATCATCTGCGGGGCTCCCTTCCGGCTGGGCCTTCTTTACCAGTCCGAGCTTCTCAAGCAGCGCCCTTCTGCGCTTTTTGGCTTCGAGCCTCTCGGTGATGTCCCTTGAACCGACTCCGTACACGAGGTACAGGATTATCCCGGACACTATCATGATCATCACGGTGGAAGCGCACTGGCGTCCCGCCGCGTTGAGGTTGTAGTAGGCCCTGGCGTCGGTCTCTGTCATGGACTTGATCACCATCGCGTAGGTGGTCGCGAATGACGAGTGGAAGGTCGCCGACATGTCGTATTCCTTGAAGAGCTCGTTGAAGTTGAGCGCGAACACTGCCAGCACGCTGGGCATGATGATGGGCAGCTTGACCTTCAGGAAGGTCCTGACCGGGCCGCTTCCGAGGTTCTTCGCGGCGTCCTCAAGCTCGTTGTCTATCGTGTAGAAAGAGGCCTTGATCATCCTCAGCGCGAAGGGCAGCTTGACCACCGTGTAGGCGATTATCATGAGGAGCATAACGTTCTTGCCGCGGTAGAGGTTCTGCCCGAAGGTGTACCACACGCTGTCGCTGTTGAAGAACACCCTGTAGGAGTAGCAGATCAGGATGGTCGGCAGCAGCCAGGGGAAGAGCAGAGAGTACTCCAGAGCGATGCCGCTCTTCCTATGCTTGAAGATATAGGCGCACGCGACTACGACGATCACGCAGCCGAGAGCCGCGGCGAAGGTCGAGAGTATGAAGCTGATCTTCATTCCGCTCAGGGTCTTGTCGTTGGAGAAGAGTCCGGAGATCGCGTCCACGGACTGCTTGACCGTTCCTCTGGGCGTGGTGTACTCGAAGTCGTACCTGCCGTAGTAGTTGATCGTGGTCCAGGCAGACATGTCGAGCTTCTTCATCTTGATGGCGCCGTAGTTCTGGAAGGAGAAGAGCCCTATCAGGATAACGGGCAGGCTGTAGATGGCGAAGAGCACGTAGGCGTAGATGTGGGCGATCACGTTGACTACAGGGTTGGTGATCTTCTGCTTGACCAGCTTGGTCTTGGTCTTGCTCACGGACAGGTAGTGCCCCTTCCTCTCGTAGTGATTGAGGATGGTGAGCAGCACTATCGTGAACATGGCCAGGATGATCGACAGGAGCGCGGCTCTTGCCTGCGGAAAGGACTCGTCTGCGGTCGATGAGCCCGCGAGCCTTACTATCTCGGGGTTTATCGCGTCGTAGCCTATGACCGAGGGAGCGGACATCGCGCAGAGGCCGGTGATGAAGGTCATGACCGTCAGCGAGAACAGGGTCGGCAGCAGAGTCGGCAGCACGACCTTAAAGAAGACGGTGAACTGCCCCGCTCCGAGGTTCCTCGCGGCTTCGACGGTGTTGTAGTCGATGCCTCGAATCGCGTTGCGCAGGAAGAGCATGTGGTTGCTCGTGCAGGCGAAGGTCATCGTGAAGAGCACCGCGTTGAAGCCCGAGAACCAGCTCGCGTTCATGTTCGGGAAGTAATGGAGCAGGAAGCTCGTCAGTATTCCGTCGCTGTGGTACAGGAACAGGTAGCCGGTGACCAGCGAGACGCCGCCGTAGATCAGGGTCGTCATGTACCCTGCCCTGAGCAGCTTCGCGCCCTTGATATCGAAATATTCGGTCAGGAGCACCAGCGAGGTGCCGACGATGTTGACCGTGATGACCAGCGATACCGCGAGCTTCAGCGAGTTGAAGACGTAGTGCTTCATCGTGCCCGCCATGAAGAAGTTGATGACCGCCATTGGATCCGTCTGTCCGGCGGCGTTCTTCACGGTGAATATGCTCGTAAGCGTGTTGAGACACGGTATAAGCATGAAGCCGAAGAAGAGGTAGGCGAAGAATACGCCACCGATCAGCTTGACCGCGAACGCCGCGTCGAGCCTCATCTTCTTCATCTCTGCGCCTCCCTGCCGTCGGGTCCGTAGATCATCAGGTCGTCAGGGCTGAAGGAGAGGCTTACGGTCTCGCCCTTCTCGTAGGGGCGCTCTCCGTCGTTCTTCTCGATGACCTTGAGGCTCTGTCCCTCGCAGCTGATCGTGTACTTGATGTAGAGACCGTAGTATTCCATGCTCTCGACCGTACCGCTGAGCGTTACTCCGCCCTTGGAGGCGTCGTTCACGTGTATTCGCTCGAGCCTGATGTAGTGGTGGTTCTCAGGGCTCAGTCCCGCTCCGGAGGCGTTCATCCGGGAGACTATCCCGTCGGAGAGCCTGTTGATATCGCCTATGAAGTTGCAGACGAACTCGGTCCTGGAGTGGTTGTAGATCTCGTTAGGGCTTCCGGTCTGCTCTATAACGCCCTTGTTGAACACGGAGATTGTGTCGCTGAGCGTAAGCGCCTCCTCCTGATCGTGGGTTACGTAGATGGTGGTGATGCCGAACTCCTTCTGCATGGCCTTGAGCTCGTTCCTGAGCTGTACCCTGAGCTTCGCGTCGAGGTTGGATAGAGGCTCGTCGAGGCAGATGACGCTGGGATTGGTGACCAGCGCCCTGGCGATGGCGACCCTCTGCTGCTGTCCTCCGGAGAGCTGGGCAACTGCCTTGGCGAGCTGCTCGTCGGAGAGCTCTACCTTCTGGGCGATCCTCGCGACGCGCTTCTTGATCTCAGCCTTGGAGAGCTTCTGGATCTTGAGTCCGAAGGCGATGTTGTCGTATACGGTCATAGTCGGGAACAGAGCGTAGCTCTGGAACACTATGCCTATATTCCTCTTCTCGATCGGGACGTCGGTGATGTCGCGGTCCTTCATGAAGACCTTGCCCTCGCTCGGCTTGATGAAGCCGGTGATGGTCCTCAGGGTCGTGGTCTTGCCGCAGCCCGAGGGGCCGAGGAAGGTGTAGAACTCGCCCTCCTTCACGTGGACGTTGATGTGCTCGAGTGCCTTGAAATCGCCGAAGGTGACTCCGATGTCGTTAAGTCTGATCATAGATCGTACCTTATACAAATGATCTTGGATTATCTGAGTTATAAAAGAAGGGCGATCGCAATGATCGCCCTTCTCGACAGGAGAGGATTACTCCTTCTTCTGGGTAAGGGTCGCCCAATCGAGGCTGTCCCAGGCCGGCTCGGCGGGAGCGGCGCTGGCGTCCGCCCAGTAGAATCCGAGGTTGGTCATGATGTTGGTCCACTCGGCGCTGTGAGCGGCAACGTACTCGTAGTACTTCATATCGGTGCCGTTTACGGTCTCCTGGGCCAGGTTCTTGAGGCTGTAGATGCCTGCGTAGTCGAGCATGTCGCTCGCGGCAGCTGCCTCGGTGTTGCAGGGATAACGGTCGAACTCGTTAGCCCAGGCGGTCTGAGTCTCGGTGGAACCGAACCACTCGCAGAAAGCCTTGCAGGCCTCGGTCTGCTCGTCGGTCCTGCCTTCCTTGGCGAGGACACCGATGTACTCGGCGATGTAGTAGCTGCCGTCGGCGATGTCTACGAGAGACCAGTTGCCGGGAGCCTTCTTCTCAGCGTCGTAGGTGAGCGGAGTCTTGCTGCTCTCGCTGGCGCTGTCTACGTTGCCGTAGAGGGAGCTGGAGTAGTAGGTCGCGACCTGTACGTCACCCCTGTTCAGAGGATCGAAGCCGTAGGAGTCGCCGGTGAAGGTACCGCCGGCGCAGTACTTCCAGAGAGCCTTCCAACCGTCGACGGAGATGCCGCCTGCGGGAGAAGTCGGATCGGCGTACGGGAACAGCATGCAGTTGTTGATGTTGCCGTTGGTGGTACCGCCTACCTTGCCCTGTCTGTAATACTTGAATCCGGCGTCGGCAATCTCGCTCCAGTGATCGAAGTGGAGCTCAGTGCCGTTGGTTCCGAGTTCGTCGTTTCTGTAGAGCATGAGTATGTCCTGAATGGTGACGCCGTAGGCGAGTCCGTCATACTTGAAGGTGCCTACGAGTCCGGACCAGCTCGGCTCCCACTCCACGAGCTTGAGGTTCTCGTAGGTGCCGTTGATGACCTGGTTCCATCTGGTCTCGTTGAGTCCGAAGAGCACGTCTCCGTCCTTGCCTTCGTTGGCGGCCTGGATGACGGTGGTGTCTCCGGAGATGACGGTGTTGTCATCGATGCTGATGGTGAATCCGGCTTCCTCAGCGTGGGACTTGAGCCACTGGACCTCGGACTCATCGTTGGTATTCGAGTAAACGCGGATGGTGTACTTCGAATAGTCAGGTGCGGTGTTCTCGGCAGGCTGGGCGGGAGCTTCTTCCTTCTTCTCACCGCAGGCGGCGAGGGTGAAGATCATGCACAGCGCGAGAGCAAGCGCGATAAGCTTCTTCATAAAACAATTCCTCCTTATAATTGCAGGCGCCGAAATGCGCCTTTTACCCGAGCATTATAACAAAAACGCTCTGTTCTTTCAATAAACATCAGGAATTTTGATTACTATATAAGCATTTCTGATAAATCAATAGAATATATACACCAGCTCCCAGTTCGGGACGCAGGGCGCCCGTCTAAGCAGTACCTTGTCATAACGGCGCATGCCGGATATCTTCAGAGGAAGCTCCCACATGTCCCGCAGCCTGTGGTATGCGGATACCATGAGTGCCGGGCCGCAGCGCTCTACGGTGAGCCTGCCGCCCTCCAGCGCGTCGGCTTCGGAACCCTCGATGTCGAGCTTGATGAGTCCCGGCATGCCGTACTGCCCGGCGAGTGAGTCTATCGTCTCCACGGCGACCGGCCGGGTCTTCTTTGAGAGCGATCCCCTTCCCCCGCCCGCGGAGAACTCGGCTACTCCCGCCCTGCTTCCAGCGGCGGCGCAGACCGGGGTGATTCTGGCGTCCCCGTCGACACGCTCCGCGAGCTTCCTGCAGTTCCTCGCTTCGGGCTCGACCGCGAGCACGCGGGGCTGAGGCATGCTGACAAGCGGCTTGTCTGCGCTCCCTGCGCTTTCGCTGAGCTCGTCATATACCGACAGGAACAACTCCGCGGTATCTCCCGTATAGGCTCCGAGATCCATTAGTAAGGGCGGCCTTCCGCTGCACGAGGCTCCATTTACGAACAGCCTCCAGATATCCCTTTCAGGCGTTTCGCAGGCTCTCAGGTATCGAAGCTCGCCGCTTAGCCTGTAGGAGATCACGCTGTCGAAAACGAGGCGGCTCTGCTCGTCGCTGAGCATCGATCTGGCAGCCTTGATCTCTTCCTCGTGCTCCGCGGCGAGAGCGTGATCGAAGATCCTCTCTTTTCCACTGACGTCTATCTCAGGAATTACGGGGATGTCCGGAGCGAGAAGCCCGGACTCAGCCTCTATTCGCTCTATGTTCGAAAGCACCTCCGGCCTGTCTGTCCCGAAGCACAGAAGCACGGTCATATCGCCTCCGAAACGCTCCTTCATGGCCGCGTAGTTTTCCACCGGAAAGCCGTGAAATAGCTTGCCGCGCACGAAACCATCGCTCGCGAAGATGCCCGAGACTTCGATCCCGCGCTCCTCCATGAGGCGCATTATCCTCTCGCAGGCGCTGCCTGTCCCGTAAAGTACCTTCTTTCCGGGATAGGCCTTCAGCCTGTCCCACATGTATGTTTCTACGCTGCTCATGCCTTGATTTTAATACCTCCGATGTTAAAATTAAAGCGAGACAGTTATATCCATCTGCATATCCACGTGTTTAATAAAGGAGCAAGCATGACTGACAAGAAGACCGCAGTACGCTGGACGGGCGAGGACGGGCTCAGCTGGCGCGCCGAGCTTGGTATCGACGCCGATAAGAGGCCCTGCCTTTTCGAGCTGGCCTACGAGCGCTTCGGCGAAGAAAAGATCCTTTCTAAGGACCTTGTGCCCCAGTTCAGGGTCGTGACCGCTAAGCGCACCACTCACAACCCTCAGAGGGAGAAGCCGATCGGCGCCGACGAGAAGCCCCAGTACCAGTGGGACACCTACTCCGACGATCCCTTCAGCCACAAGGAGAACGTCAAAGAAGCCAACGAGAAGTGGAACAGCTCCGAGGTGACGGTCAGTAAGGACGGAGCGCAGACCATGGTCTCCTTCGACGGTCTGACGCTCGGACAGTTCAGCGGTGGCTGCCGCTTCACCTTCTTCGAGGGCTCCAACCTTATCATGATAGAGGCGCTCGCCTCCACCGAGGAGGACGGCGTCGCCTACCTCTATCACGCCGGCATGGACGGATTCGAGATCGGCAAGCTGCTCTACGTTTCGCCCAAGAAGCGGGAGATCTTCGAGAATCCCGGCATGCCGACGGTCTCCAGCCCTGACCGCGGCCGCCAGAGGGTCGACGCCAGAGCCAGGACCCTGACCCTGCAGCAGAAGAACGGCTCATTCTCCGTCTTCCCCACCCCGCACCGCTTTCTCTGGGGCTCCCAGGCAGAGAAGATCGTAGGCTACAACTATTACTACAGGCACGGCAGCATACTCTCCGCCGGAGTCAGAAACAACAAGGAGCAGGAGTACTGGAACGTACGCTGGCCCGGCTACAACGCCAAGCCCGGAACCGTGCAGAGGATGTCCTTCTTCCTCATGCCCAGCGCCGATTCCCCCTGGGCATGCAGAGCGATGGCTCTCAAATACACCGACTTCGACCACTTCAGGCAGCTCGAAGGCTATAAGCGCTTCTGCTGCCACGTTCACATCTCCGCGCAGGCAGCCTGGGTCAGGAACACGCGCAGGGAGATGCCCTGGGAGAGGATCTTCAAGGAGATGGGAGCCGACATACTCGCGCTCTGCGACTTCTGGGCTGAGGAAAAGGCCCGCGACAACAGGGAAGGACGCCTCTCCGACCAGATGAGGTACCACGCGATGGCCAGGGCCTGCAGCACTCCGGATTTCCTGGTGATCCCGGCTGAGGAGCTCGCCGCCTACGGGCCGCTCGAGCACCTGCTCATCCCCTATCACTGCCTGGTATTCCCCTCTCACCCGATGTACTACTCAAGGTGGAGAGACGACGATCAGGAGTTCGCCGAGACCCTCCCGAACGGCAAGACCTATTACCACCTCAAGAGTGCCATGGACGTCGTCGAGATGTGCCGCAGGGAGAACGCCTTCCTCGAGATGCCGCATCCCGACACCAAGGCCAACGACGGCCTGCCCTACGACGCCAAGGACAGCGACTGGTACAGGTCCGGGCTCGTGGAGAGCATCGGCTGCAGGCAGCTTCCAGCCGACAACTCCGTGAGGACCATGATAGACGGCCGCACCGACCGCGTATGGAACGACATCAACAACTGGGCCGATTCACCCCGCTACATCATGAGCGAGCTCGATACCTACGCCAAGATCGAGGAATCCGAGGAAGACTGGGACGCCTACGGTATGTCCAACTGCACCTACGTGCAGCTTGACGAGATCCCCTCCCCCGACGACTGGAGCAGCCTGGTCAAGGCCCTGCGCGAGGGCAGGCAGTTCTACTCCACCGGCGTCGTGCTCATGCCGTCCTGCGAGATCTGCGACGGTCACGCGGAGGCCAGCTTCGACTGGACCTTCCCCATGCAGTACGCCGAGCTGGTATACTCCGACGGAGAGAACGTCAGCCGCAAGGAGATATCGCTTACCGGAACGGCTCCCTACGGGAGGCAGACCGTGAGCTTCGACTTCCCCAAGGGCATGAAGTGGGCAAGGGTCCTGGCTACCGACATCGCCGGAAACTCCGCCTTCGGAATGCCTGTCTTCCTGAAGCGCTGACGGGGCTTATAAACAAGTTACATGAGGCCGGGCATCACGTCGATGCCCGGCCTTTCTGATCACATGCGCGAGATCGCAGTAATACAGGACCGCGCGAGACCTCATAGAGGAATCGCGCGGTCCTGCCGTAACTATTGCAAGGAGTTATTACGCCTTTTTATCTTCGCGGGTCATGGGAGGGATCTTGAACTCACCCCTGCACATCCCGCAGGAGCCGCAGTTGCCTCCGCAGCTGTGCTTCCCGGCCTTTTTGTCGGCGATCATCTTCCTGACGATCAGGAAAACGATGCCCGCCAGTATCAGTGCGACTATGGAGGTCGATACTATGCTTGTCATGATGAGGCTCCTTTCCGCGCGCCGCCTTAGTCGTCAGCAGCGGCTACGTTCTTTTCGAGCTTGGTAGCTTCCTTGTAGGGACGCACCAGCATGTATACCGCGTAGGCGATGATCGCTATCGCGAGAACAGTTCCGATGATGTTGCCGTTTCCTTCGGTCCAGCCGCCGAGCTGGTTCACGACGAAGGCCACGGCGTAGGCGAATCCGCACTCATACCCGATGGCGAACCAGGTCCACTTGCGGCTGTTCATCTCCCTCTTGATGGCGCCTATTGCCGCGAAGCACGGAGCGCAGAGGAGGTTGAAGATCAGGAAGCTGAGTCCGGTGACCTTGGTGAAGGCCTCAGCCAGAGCCGCCCATACGGAGAGCTCTCCGCCGCCGTAGAGGATGCCCATGGTGGCGACGATGTTCTCCTTGGCTACGAGACCGGTGAAGGACGCTACCGCGGCCTGCCAGTTGCCCCAGCCAAGCGGGATGAAGATCCACGCTATAGCATTACCTATCATAGCAAGTATGCTGCTGTCAAGCTGATCTTCCTCCAGCATGGAGAAGGCTCCGTCGACCCAGCCGAAGCTGCTCGTGAACCAGACGAATATGGTGGAGAGCAGGATGATGGTTCCGGCCTTCTTGATGAAGGACCAGCCGCGCTCCCACATGCTCCTGAGCACGTTGCTGAGGGTCGGCATATGGTAAGCGGGAAGCTCCATAACGAAGGGAGCGGGGTCGCCGGCGAACATCTTAGTCTTCTTCAGGATGATGCCGGAGATGATTATGGCGGCCATTCCGAGGAAGTAGGATCCGGTAGCGATCGTCGCGGATCCGCCGAATATGGCGCCCGCGATCATTGAGATGAACGGGACCTTGGCTCCGCAGGGAATGAAGGTGGTGGTCATTATGGTCATGCGGCGGTCGCGCTCGTTCTCAATGGTCCTGGAGGCCATAATGCCGGGGATTCCGCAGCCGGTTCCGATCAGGATGGGGATAAAGGACTTGCCGGAGAGACCGAACTTTCTGAAGACCCTGTCCAGCACGAAGGCTATACGGGCCATGTAGCCGCAGGCCTCAACGAAGGCGAGCAGGAAGAAGAGCACGAGCATCTGCGGAACGAAGCCGAGAACAGCTCCGACGCCTCCGATGATACCGTCGAGGATGAGTCCCTTGAGCCAGTCGGCGCAGCCGATGCTGTCCAGCAGGCCTTCGATGATCACGGGGATGCCGTTCACCCAAGTTCCGTACTCCGCTGGATCGGGCTCTGCGCCGCCGTACTTCTCGAAGGTCTCGACAGCGGCGTTGAGGTCGGCGACCGTGTAAGTCACGTCCTCGGTCTCGAGGGTCTCCTCGTCTTCGAGGGTGTAATCAGCGGTGGCGCCTGCGGGGATCTTCGCGGCGGCGGCTTTGACGGACGCTACGTCAGCGTCCTCGTCAAGGCCTATGAACGCGTCGATGATGCCTGCAGCCTCGCCGTATTCCTCGGAAGCCTCATCGTATGCCTCCCTTCCGTTTCCGAAGAGGAAGTATCCGTCTCCGAAGAGTCCGTCGTTCGCCC
>JAEENW010000164.1 GCA_016283945.1 Bacillota bacterium | reverse complement strand
GAGCTCAGTGTCCAGATGGAAGACCCCTCCGAGCGCCCTGACGGTCGTGGTGCCGCCCATGAGCTCCTGGCGTATCAGGCCGCGGTCGATGATCCCGAGGCCCTTTACGACGAGCTTGCTGGAGTTAAGCAGCTTTTCGAGCTTCTTGTAGTCCGTGCCGCCCTTCTTGGGCTTGCCGCTGGAGGGGATGTGGATGTGGAGATCCACGAGCCCGGGCATGATGTAGGAGCCGCCGAGATCGACGAGCTCGCAGCCGGAAAGATCGGCCTTCCTGTCCACGATCGCGGAGATCCTGTCCCCGTCGGTGATTATGACCCTGTCCCTCTGAGGCTCCATGTTCTCGGTGCCGTCGAGGATGACTCCGTTGATATATGCTCTCTTCATAACAGTTCTCCAGTCTCTCTGATCCGCCTAAGAGGCGCCGGAGCGCTTCGGTATGTGCAACAAATTATTATAACAGTTGGAAGGGCCGGTGTAAAAGAGGAAATCGCCGAAGCCGCGGCGCTGGCGCCTGCAGCTGTCAGCTTCCGTGAGCCTCGCGCTCAGCCGCGCAGCCGCCGCGGGACTCTCACTCTATCCTGAGCTCCTGCCCTATGGAGAAGAGGTACAGCACCGCCTCCTTCACCGGGATGCCCGTGATCTTCTCCAGGGCCTCGCGGTAGAGCGCGAGCTGCGGGATGTACGAATCCTTCAGGTGCCCGAAGGCCTCGTCCAGGTTCCTGTAATCGACATAGTTGCTCTTGTAGTCGACGAGCACCCAGCTCCCGTCCTCGATGAAGCAGCAGTCTATGGTGCCCTGGACCATGATGCCGCGCCCGTCCTTCTCCGTCCTGAAGGTGAACGGAGCCTCCTTGCGCAGCTCCTTCGCGGCGCAGGCCCTGCGCCCGATGTCCGAGCTGAAGAAGGCGGAGATCCTCGCGGGATCGACCGCGTCCGCCTCCGCGCGGGTCATGAGGCCGCGGCTGACGAGCCCCTCCGTAAAGGCGGCCACATCCTCCGGCGCCTTGTCCTCCGGCGTGAAGGGTATGTGCTCCATGACGCTGTGGTAGGCAGTGCCCCTGGCCGCGCCGCCGAGCGACGGAGCGCTCCTCATGAAGCGCGGGAGATCGAAATCCTTCTCCGGGCGCTCGAAGGCCTCGTCGCCTCTGGCGAGCTCCGCGAGCTGGGAGACCGAGTACTTGCTCCTCTCCTGCCTGATCTCCGGAGCCGCGAAGCCTATGCGCGCCTTCAGCTCAGCCGCAGGGATGGAGAGTTTGCCCTCGTCTATATCAAAGCCGCCCGCGAGCTGCTCCTTCAGCTTCTCCCTCTCCGCGCCCGCTGCAGCGCCGCTCTCCGCGAGCTCGGACAGGCTCATGAGCCTGATCTTCAAGCCCCGCGCGGCGGGATAGAAGAGGTCGAGATAGCTCGACGCGCTCCTCGCGTCGTCCGGGATCCTCGACTCCGCCCGCCTGTAGAAGCTGTCCAGCCCCTTGACGGTCGAGCCGAAGACCAGGATGTCCTTCGCCCTCGTCATCGCGACGTACATGAGCCTTATCTTCTCGGCGCGCTCCTCTGCGGCGTGCTTCTCGGCTATGAGCCTCAGGGCCGAGGTGTCCGCCTTGATGCTGCCTGTGCTGTCGTAGATCGGGAGGCCTATGCCCATGTCCTTGTGCAGCTGCAGTGTGCCGTCGCTGCCGCGCCCCGGCCTCGCGTCGAGCCCGGAGACCAGCACGAAGGGGAATTCCAGGCCCTTGCTGCCGTGGACGGTCATGATCCTTACCGCGTCGTCGTCCTCGCTGAATATCCTCACCTCGCCGAGGCGGACCTTGTCCTTTATGGCCTCGACGTAGCTGATGAAGCCGTAGATGCCCCCGAAGCTCTCCTCCTCGTACTTCGCGGCTTTCTCCGCGAGCGCCTCGACATTGGCCGAGCGCTGGCGCCCTCCGGGCAGGGCTGCGATGTAATCGCCTATCCCGGTCGTGTTGATGATCTTCCTGAGGAAGTCCCTGAGCGGCATGAAGGCGGCTTCCGTCCTCCAGCCCGCGAGCTCTGTGAGGAAGCCCGCGCAGCGTGCCCTCAGTCCTCCGTCAGGTCCCCCCTCGGCGTAGAGCCTGAGGGCGTCGCTGTAGGGAAGCTTCTCCCCGGGGCGCGCAGAGGAGCAATGAGCCCTTATCTCGGCAAGATCGGCCTCGCTGAAGCCGAAGACCGGGAAGTGCATGACGCTGATGAGCGGAAGGTCGCGCCTTCCGTTGTCTATTATCCTTAGGAGGTCCATGCATATGCTGACCTCGAGCGTATCGAAATAGCCTCCGTCCCTGGCGAGGAACGAGGGTATGCCCGCCCTCTCGAGCGTCCTGTAATACTGCTCGCCCAGGTTCTTTATCTCGGGGAGCAGTATGGCCATGTCTCGGTAGCGCAGCGGGCGCTCGATGCCCTGCTTCGCGTCGTAGACTGGTTTGCCGTGGTATTCCGCGATGATCCTCGCCGCCTGCAGGGCGCAGGCCTTGTCCTTCTTGAGCTCCTCGATGATCTCGTCGGCCTCGGTGAAGGGCTCCGGCTGCCCGCTCGCCCCGGCAGATGATCCGGGCTGCTGCTCCTCCGGAGAGGACGCGATCCTCTCCTCCGGGAGCTCGTTCATGTCGGTAAGGTAAAGGACCGGCTCATAGCTCAGGGGGCCGGTGTAGGGCGCTCCCTCTCTCAGCGCGGCGCGTTCGTCGTAGTCCATGCCCGAGCTCGAGCGCGTCATGAGCTTCGAGAACACCGAGTTGACGAAGTCCACGACCTCGCGCTTGCTTCGGTAGTTCGCGTTGAGATCTATGAGCTCCTCGCTGTCCGATCCTCCCTTCCTGAAGGCCTCGTACTTCTCCATGAATATCTCGGGCTCCGCCAGGCGGAACTTGTATATGCTCTGCTTGACGTCGCCGACCATGAAGACATTGTCCGGGCGGGAGATGCGGGATATCAGCGCCTCCTGCACGCGGTCGCTGTCCTGGTACTCGTCGACGAATATGCAGCTGAAGCGCTTTCTGTACTCCTCGCATACCTCGTCGTTCTCGAGTATGCGAAGCGCGAAGTGCCTCGCGTCCGAGAAGCTGAGCACCCCCGCCTTCTCCTTTTTGGCGGAGAGCAGCGACTCGTACTCGCGGGTGAGCGAGATGAGCTCCCTGATGAAGGGCGCGGCTGCCTCGCGCTCGGCCTCTATGCGCGCGGGATCGAGCAGCGCCGCGATCTTCGAGGCGTCCGAGCTCGTTCCGCTGTAGAGCTTCTTTTTCGCTTCCTCGTTGAGGAGCTTTACCCTGTCGCTGACAAGCTCCGCGGCCTCCTTCTCGGCCTTGAGCGCCCTCTTCACGGAAACCCTGAAGGCGCCAAACGCCGCGAGGGCTTCGTCGTCCCTGCCCTCGCCGAAGAGCGCGAGTATGTCCTCGAGCGCCTGCGCGTCGGAACTGAAGAGCGCCGCGTAAGCCTCGGGCGCCTTGAGCGCGGGATCGCCGTCGGCGGCGTGGAGCGCGATCCCGGCTCCGCGCCTGAGCAGCTGGGCCGCGCTTCCGACGTACTCCTTCACCGCCGCGATCCCGGCGGGGCGCAGCAGCTCCGGGCCGCAGCCCATCGCGGCCTCGTCAAGCCATCTGTCCGGGTAGGGAAGGCTCTCGAGGAAGCCGCTCAGCCTGAGTATCATCTGCCTCGCCCTCTCGTCGCTCCTCGAGTCTGTGTATCTGTCCATGAACGCGAGGAAGGACGGCTCGGCGGAGGCGTAGCGCCGGGAAAAGAGCTCCTCCATCGCCTCCTCGCTCATGATCCCAAGCCTCGCGTCGTCCGCGATCTTTAGTCCGGGGGCCGCGCCTATGACGTGGAAATAGCTCCTGACTATCTTGAGCACGAAGGCGTCGAAGGTCGATATATCCGCGCTTCCCATGCGCGAGAGCTGGCTCCTCAGGAACGAGGCCTCCGCGGGATCGGAGCTCGCCCTGAGGGCGGCGCTGAGGCTCTTCGCGAGCCTGGACTTCATCTCCCCCGCCGCGGCCTTGGTGAAGGTCACGACGAGCATGTTCTCGATGCCTGTCCGGTCCTCGGTGATCAGCCTCGTGATCCTCTCTATGAGCACCGCGGTCTTGCCGGAGCCGGCGGCGGCCGAGACCAGCATGGTCCTGCCTCTGCTCTCTATAGCTCTTTTCTGCTCTTCGTTCCAGGCCATACGATGCCTCCCTTGCGTAAGTATTATACACTGAGAGGTGGTTTTTGTGGTATCATTGTATGTCCGGCGCAAGGTTCCCCTCGCGCGGTCAGCCACAAGATTATAAGCGGGTCCTGCCGCTCGTCATTCGCCCGCACGGTCCGGCCCTGTCCGCTTTTCGGGCAGAGCCGACCCGCGGGAAGATGTAATACGGCGGCGCTGCGCCGCGGAAGCGTATCGAAAAGGAGGAAGGCTCCCGGAGGGAGCCGTGAGAATACGATGAAAAAGACTACCATGCTCCTCATAATGGACGGATTCGGCATCGCGCCGGCCGGCCCGGCAAACGCCATCTCCAGGGCGAAGACGCCCTGTCTGGACGCCCTGTTCGCGTCCTGCCCGCACACCCAGATACAGGCGAGCGGGCGCTACGTCGGGCTTCCCGACGGGCAGATGGGCAACTCCGAGGTCGGCCACACCAACATGGGAGCCGGCCGCGTCGTCTGGCAGGAGCTGAGCCATATCAGCAACGAGATCGAGGAGGGCGGCTTCTTCGAGAACGAGGCCCTGCTCTCCGCTGCCGCCCACGTCAGGGAGACCGGCGGCAGTCTCCACATCTACGGGCTCATGTCCGACGGAGGCGTTCACTCTCACATCGAGCACATCGAGGCGCTCGCGAAGCTCGCCGCGGACGGAGGAGTACCCTTCTTCGTGCACTGCTTCATGGACGGAAGGGACACCTCGCCGACCTCGGGCGAGGGCTACGTCTCGAGGCTCGAGCATCGCCTCAGCGAGCTGGGATCGGGCCGCGTGGGCGTCGTCACCGGAAGATACTACGCCATGGACCGCGACAAGCGCTGGGACAGGGTCGAGCTGGCCTACAGGGCGCTGACAGAGCCCTCCGGAAAGCGCTTCGCCTCCGGAACCGAGGCGGTTAAGGACGCTTACGCCGCCGGCGAGACCGACGAGTTCATCAAGCCCCGCGTCTGCGAGGGATTCGGCGGCATCAAGAGCGGGGACTCCGTGATCTTCGCGAACTTCAGGCCCGACCGCGCGAGGGAGATCACCCGCGCCTTCGTCGACCCGGAGTTTGACGGCTTCGCCCGCAGGCAACTCGCGGATCTATGCTACGTATGCATGACCCAGTACGACGCGACCATACCCGGCGTGCTCGTCGCCTATCCACCGCAGGAGCTCAAGAACACCTTCGGCGAGTACGTCAGCTCGCTCGGCATGACCCAGCTCAGGATAGCCGAGACCGAGAAGTACGCGCACGTCACCTTCTTCTTCAACGGCGGAGTCGAGGCTCCCTACGAGGGAGAGGACCGCATCCTCGTGCCCTCCCCCAAGGTCGCGACCTACGATCTGCAGCCCGAGATGAGCGCCGTCGAGGTCACCGACCGCGTGATCCCCGCCATCGGGAGCGGCAAATACGACGTAATAATCATGAACCTCGCCAACTGCGACATGGTCGGCCACACCGGAGTCTTCGACGCTGCGGTCAAGGCGGTCGAGACCGTGGACAGCTGCGTCGGAAGGATAGCCGAGGTCATGAGGAAGAACGGCGGAGACCTCATCGTGACCGCTGACCACGGAAACGTGGACGTCATGTTCGAGGAGGACGGAAGCCCGATGACGGCTCACACCACCAACCCCGTCCCCGTGATACTCGTCAGCGAAAAGGACGTGAAGCTGAAGGACAGCGGCGCGCTCTGCGACCTCACCCCGACCATGCTGGAGCTCATGGGAGTCGAGAAGCCCGCCGAGATGAGCGGAAAGAGCCTGCTCGCGTAAGAGGAGCTGAGTCTGAAGCACGAAAAGCAAAACAATAAAAGCGGCCGGAGCTATGTGCTTCAGCCGCTTTTTATTGCTGCTTCTTATAATGCCGCGCGGCTCTAAGCCGCTCTCCTTTCACTCGGCTCAGGACCGCAGATCCGAAGGCCTCAGCCTTCCTGCCGCCTCAGCGAGCCGCACCCCGTCGGCCGCGGCGGACATGATGCCGCCCGCGTATCCTGCGCCCTCGCCGCCCGGGAAGAGCCCCTCCACGCGCCGTCCGTCCCGGCTCAGCGCCATGCGTTCATCTCC
>JAEENW010000163.1 GCA_016283945.1 Bacillota bacterium | reverse complement strand
CATGAACGGCATCCGCTCCTTCATGAACGGCCGCGGCTACCTCGAGGTCGAGACTCCGATCCTCACCCCGTTCGAGATCGGCGCCGCCGCGAGGCCCTTCACCACGCACCACAACACCCTCGACATGGACATGGTCCTGCGCATCGAGACCGAGCTCTATCTCAAGAGGCTCATCGTCGGCGGCATCGACCGCGTCTACGAGATCGGCAGGATATTCCGCAACGAGGGCATGGACCCGCGCCACAACCCCGAGTTCACCTCCATCGAGCTCTACCAGGCCTACGCCGACTTCCACGACATGATGGACCTCGTCGAGGACCTCTTCAAGCAGCTCGCTGACGACGTCTGCGGCACCAGGAAGATCGTCTACGGAGACAAGGAGATCGACTTCGACAACTGGTCGCGCCTCACCATGAAGGACGCCGTAAAGAAGTACTCCGGAGTCGACTTCGACGAGTGGAAGAGCGACGAGGACGCCATAGCCTGCGCCAAGGCTCACAACGTCGAGCTCCCCGAGGTCCCGACCCGCGGCTCCATACTCGCCGAGTTCTTCGACGCCTACGTCGAGGACAAGCTCGTGCAGCCCACCTTCATCTACGATTACCCGGTCGAGATCAGCCCGCTTGCCAAGCGCAAGCCGGACGATCCCGAGTTCACCGAGCGCTTCGAGTTCTTCATCAACTGCATGGAGTTCGGCAACGCCTTCTCCGAGCTGAACGACCCGATCGACCAGAGGGGCCGCTTCGAGCGCCAGGTCGCCGAGCGCAAGGCTCTCGAGCCCGACTGCAAGGCCCAGGTGGACTACGACTTCATCAACGCCCTCGAGTACGGCATGCCCCCGACGGGCGGCCTTGGGATCGGCGTCGACAGGCTCGTGATGCTCCTGACCAACAGCCAGAGCATCAGAGACGTCCTGCTCTTCCCGACCATGCGCCCCGAAGGCGTTTCCGCAAAGAAAGAGCCCGTCAAGATCGACCGCGCCAAGGTCAAGATCGAGCCGCTCTTCGAGGAGTTCGTCGATTTCGAGACCTTCAGCAGGTGCGACTTCCGCGCCGTCAAGGTCAAGTCCTGCGAGGCCGTCAAGAAGTCCGAGAAGCTGCTCAAGTTCGTGCTCGACGACGGGACCGGCGAGGACCGCGTGATCCTTTCAGGCATCCACAAGTTCTACGAGCCCGAGGAGCTGGTCGGAAAGACCCTCGTCGCCATCCTCAATCTCCCTCCGAGGAAGATGATGGGCGAGACCAGCAATGGCATGCTCATCTCCTGCGCCAACGAGTACGACGGCGAGGAGATGCTGAACCTCATAATCGTCGACAGCAACATCCCCGCAGGAGCCAAGCTCTGCTGAGCCCAGAAGAAGCTATAGCACGCGATAAAAAGATAGTCAGAAGGTTCACGCCGATTTCTCTCCGGCCGGACGTTGTTAAGGATGATGAAGTCTTCGATCGCCTAACGGCGATGAAGCATTGAAAACAAGCTAAAAACATTCGAAAGGAGCATCGAATATGAAGATCGCTGTTCTTAACGGAAGCCCCAGAAACGGAAACACCTCCGCCATGGTGCAGGCCTTCGCCGAGGGCGCCGCTGAAGCGGGCCACGAGGTCGAGATCCTGCACGTCGGGAAGATGAAGATCGCCGGCTGCCTCTCCTGCGGCTACTGCCACGGCAAGGGAGCCGGGACCTGCGCCCAGAAGGACGACATGGACAAGGTCATGCCCGCCTACAAGGAGGCTGACATGATCGTCTACGCTTCCCCGATATACTACTTCGGCCTCAGCGCGCAGCTCTGCGCAGCCATGCAGAGGCTCTACGCCATAGGCAAGCCCTACAAGGCGAGGAAGGCAGCCCTGCTGCTCAGCTCCGCCTCCCAGGGCGTCTACACCGGCGCCATCGCGACCTACAGGGACAACGCGGCTTACCTCGGGCTCGAGGACGCCGGCGTGTTCACCGCGGCCGGCGACGAGAACGGCTCTGAGGCCAAGCTCGCCGAGATCAGAGCCTTCGCGAGGAGCCTGTAGGCTTCGGGCGGGGGACAGAGGACCCGATCAGGCGCGGGGCACGCCCCGCGCCTCAAAAAGGAGTGCCACATGTCTGCAAGAAAGAAAAGCTGCGGGTGCTGGACCCAGCGCACCCATCTGCTGCGCGCCGACGAGTACATCTGCCCGTTCTGCGGAGGCTCCGCCGACAAGCCTTACGTGACATGCCCGTTCTGCGGGCACTCGATGGAGGGCTCGGATTACGATCCTTCGTGGGTCGATGAAGCGGAGATGCTGGACATTTTCTTCGACGACAAGTAAGATAAGGGCTGAGGCCCGCCGCGCCTTCACGGCGTAACAATAAGGAGCGCTCCTCCCACTGAGAGAACCGCGCCGCGCGCGAAGACGGCGGCGACTATATACAGGAAAGGTGATCAAAAATGAAAGACAAGATCAAGAGAAACGTAATCGTCGGCCAGTCAGGCGGTCCGACCGCGGCGATCAACTCGTCACTGGCAGGCGTCTACAGGACCGCCATCGACCGCGGATATAACCGCGTCTTCGGCATGCTCCACGGAGTGCAGGGACTGCTCGAGGGCCGTTACATCGACCTCTCCGAGCACATCAAGACCGGCCTCGACCAGGAGCTCCTCAAGAGGACCCCGTCCGCTTACCTCGGCTCCTGCCGCTACAAGCTCCCCGGGATCAACGAGGACAAGGCCGTATATGAGAAGATCTTCGAGATCCTCGACGACCTGCAGGTCGACTGCTTCATCTACATCGGCGGCAACGACTCCATGGACACCATCAAGAAGCTCTCCGACTACGCCATAGTCACCGGCTCCGAGATCCGCTTCGTGGGCTGCCCCAAGACCATCGACAACGACCTCGCGCTGACCGACCACACCCCGGGCTACGGCTCCGCGGCCAAGTACATCGGCACCTCCGTCAAGGAAGTCATCCGCGACGGCTGGAGCCTCGAGACCGCCAAGGGCCAGATCCTCGTCATGGAGATCATGGGCCGCAACGCCGGATGGCTCACCGGAGCCTCCGCTCTCGCCAAGGGCGAGGACTGCGACGGTCCCGACGCGATCTACCTTCCCGAGCTCGACTTCGATCCCGACGCCTTCGTCGAGAAGTGCCGCCAGCTCCTCAAGAAGAAGCGCTCCGTGTTCGTAGCCGTTTCCGAGGGCATCCACCTCGCGGACGGCACCTACATCAGCGAGATGGGCAACAGCGCGTCCTACATCGACGCCTTCGGCCACAAACAGCTGACCGGCACGGCCAGATACCTCTGCAACCTTCTCTCCCACGAGATCGGCTGCAAGACCCGCGCCATCGAGCTCTCGACCCTGCAGAGGGCCGCGAGCCACTGCGCGTCCAGAGTCGACATCCTCGAGGCCTTCGAGGTCGGCGGCGCTGCGATGAAGGCTGCCGACGAGGGCGAGACCGGCAAGATGGTCGTCATCGTGCGCACCTCTGACGATCCCTACCAGGCCAGCACCGAGGTCAAGGACGTCCACAGGATCGCCAACGACGAGCGCACCGTTCCCAGAGAGTGGATCTCCGAGGACGGCACCTACGTGACCAACGAGTTCGTCAACTACGTAAGGCCGCTGATCCAGGGCGACGTCGCCCCGATCATGGTCGACGGCATCCCCAGACACCTCTACGTTCCCGGCTATCAGGATCTGCTGTAGGGCGGGGAAAACGGGCGGAAAGCCGTGCCCGGCGCGCGGGATCTTCCGCTTTCAGCCCGGCGGGAGCCGGCTGGACAACATGCAAACACGAGAAAAGGAGCGCCGGAGGGCGCTCCTCATCTTTTATAGGCGATAGGCGATAAAGCCTTGAAACGGCGGTGGTTTTTCTATGTCAAAGCTTGATCTGAAGGGGCGGAGCTTCCTCAGGCTCCTCGACTTCAGCCCCGAGGAGATCGAGGGGCTGCTCGCGCTCTCGGAGCGCTTCAAGAGGCTGAAGAGGGCGCGCGTCCCGCACCGGATATGCGGCGGGTTCAGCGCCGCGCTCATCTTCGAGAAGACCTCCACCAGGACGCGCTGCGCCTTCGAGGTCGCCGCGGCTGAGCTCGGCATGCACACGACCTACCTTGATCCGCAGAGCTCTCAGCTCGGCCACAAGGAGAGCGTCGCGGACACCGCGCGGGTGCTCGGCCGCATGTTCGATGGCATCGAGTACCGCGGCTTCAGGCAGTCCGACGTCGAGATCCTCGCGAGCCGTTCCGGCGTTCCCGTCTGGAACGGCCTCACCGACGAGTTCCATCCCACGCAGGTCCTCGCCGATCTGCTCACGATACGCGAGCGCTTCGGCAGGCTGAGCGGGATCAGGCTCGTCTACATGGGCGACGCCGGGTTCAACATGGGCAACTCGATACTCGCCGGAGCCGCGCTCACAGGAATGGACCTCGTGATCTGCGCGCCGGAGATCGAACTGTACAGGCCATCCGCGCAGCATCTGGCTGCCTGCGAGGTTGTCGCCGCGAAGACCGGAGCGAGGATCAGCTTCGAGACCGACCCGCTGAAGGCCGCCCGCGGAGCCGACGCCGTATACACCGACGTCTGGGTCTCCATGGGCGAGCCCGTCGAGATCTGGCAGCAGGCCGTCCGCGACCTGCTCCCCTATCAGGTGAACAGAGCCGTCATGGAGGCCGCGGCGCCCGGCGCCGTGTTCATGCACTGCCTCCCGTCCTTCCACGACCTCAACACCGAGATCGGAAGGAATATCCACGAGCTCTTCGGGATAGAGGAGATGGAGGTCACCGACGAGGTCTTCGAGAGCCCCGCGTCCATAGTCTTCGAGGAGGCCGAGAACCGCCTGCACACCGCGAAGGCCGTGATGGCCGCGACGCTCACGGACGCGGAGGAAGAGCTGGACAGGCTCGGGATCTGAGGAATGGCCGAGGGGCAGGAAGCGCCCGGCAAGCCGTGCAAGCCCGGCCTGTAAACGCGCGGAACGGGGCGCCGCAAACGCTCGTTTACAACACCCGAAATGCTTGAAATATCAACGCGTATCGGTAAGCCTGAGCGTGCGTGAACAATCGTTTACGCGCGCCCGGAGAAGCCCCGCAAGGGACGCCTGAAGGAACAACGCAAGGAACAACAGAGACAGAAGAGACCGGAAGGAACTGAAGGAACACATGAACAGCGAGACCATCAACGAAAGAGAAAGCGCGTTCGGCGCCGGCTCGGACGCACCCGAAAACGGGACGGCAGCCGGAGCCGAGGTCATCGAGCCCGAGGTCGTGTACGTGCCCGAAGCCGCCGACGTTCAGGCCTTCGAATCGGAGGAAGAGACCGTGGAAGAATCGATGGCCGCCGAGGAAGGAATCGAAGGAGGACTCGAAGTCGAGGAGGTCGAGCCCGAGGTCGTGTACTCGCCCGAGCCCGCGGAGCCTGAGAAGCGCAGGAGCTTCAAGCCACTGCTCGCCGTCATACTCGCCGTCCTGCTGGCGGCAGCCGGCGGAGCCTACTGGTACTTCCACTCCGACGGCTACCAGCTCGGCAAGATGGAGAAGGAGGCCGCCGAGGCCTTCGCGCGGGGAGATTACGACGCGGCGGTCACGGCTTACTCCAGGCTCTACGATATAGAGGGCCGCAGGGAGAAGGCGGTCGAGGGACTGAAGCAGGCCCTTCCCGCGGCTGTAGAAGCGGCCTCGCGGACGAACGGAGCCACTGCCGTGGACCTGTATGAGTATTGGGATCAGGTCAGCGCTTCGGTGCCCGAGCTCAAGGAGCTCGCGGAGCAGGAGATCGCGGACGCCGCGGTCTGGGGCGTCGGTCAGTACTCGGACGACTTCGAGATGCTGGAGACGCTGTATAAATACACCATCAACGAATACTACGACAGCGACCTCGTCTGCGAATCCATCGACGGAGCCTTCCGCCCGGCGGTGGGAGATCTGGTCAGGCGCGATCTCGATGCCCTCGCCGGAAGCGGCTTCGCGAAGGCCGCCATAGACGGCGACTTCGACCGCGTCTTCGAGCTCCTCAAGTCGAACGACTTCCGCAAGCTCTGCGCCAGGGCAAGCGCCTATGTCGATTTCCCCGTCAGCGTCGAGCTCGGACCGGACTGCGGCGGCAAGAGCCTCGGATTCCACTATGACAACGAACTACCCGCGTTCTACATCGGCACTTACGACGCTGATGGCAGGCGCAGCGGCGAGGGCATACTCGTCTACGAGGCGACAGACGTGAACGACAGCAGCAGGTACCAGCAGTCCATCATGCGCGGGACCTACGCTGACGACGAGATCAACGGACACTTCGAGGAGGATTTCCTCTACGTCATGAACAGCCGCAGGCGCGGCCGCATGGAGGGCAGCATGAAGCACGACCTCCTGGACGGCGAGATGAACGCCTACTTCACCAACACCATGCTCGGCGACGGGACCGAATACATCTACGACCTGGTCTTCAACTTCACGGACGGCAAGCTCGTGCCCGTCAGGACCAGCACCGCGCTGGATGGGTCGCTCAGATACGTGGTCGGCGTGGGCCGGGAAGTTGAGCAGACCATGACCTGCCGCGAGGAATCGCTGGATCAGCTGTACGGCTCGCAGCCGCGCTACAGGTCTCCGATCTAAAAAGAGACGCATACACGCGAAAAAGAGGGGGCGTGAACGAAAGTTCACGCCCCCTCTTTTCTTATGATATCAATGCTTCCGCGTCCTAAATAAACGCGAACTGCTCCTTGCTCCTCATGCCGAGCATGAAGGCCTCGAGGAGCTTCTCGGACGCCTCAAAGTCGCCCCAGTCCATCATCTCCACGCTGGAGTGAGCGTAGCGGGTCGGGATCGAGATGACGCCGGTCGGGACGCCTCCCTCGACGTCCATGTGCAGGGTGCCGCCGTCGGTGCCTATGCCAAGGAAGACCTCCATCTGGTGCGGGATGTTCTGCTCCTCGGCGAGCTGCTCGAGGAACTTCCAGACCTTCTTGGCCGCGATCAGGCTGAAGTCCATGATCTTGATGCCCGCGCCGTCTCCCAGAGAGAGGGTCTTGTCCATCATAGGCTCCGGGGTGTCGCTCACGGCGGTCGTGTCGATCGCCAGCGCCACGTCGGGATGCAGGCTGTTGGCCGCGGCGCGCGCTCCCCTCAGTCCGACCTCCTCCTGAGTGGAGAAGATGCCGATCACGGTGCCGTGGACCTTGGAGAAATCGACGTGCTCGAGCGCCCAGGCCAGAGCGCAGCAGCCCGCCCTGTCGTCGAAGGCGTGGCCGAAGACCCTGTGCGAGCCGGCGTCGGAGAGGGACGAAGCCCAGGTGATGCAGTCGCCGACGCGGATGCCCATAGCGCGGACCTCGTCGCCGTCGGTCGCGCCGACGTCGATGTAGAGCTTCCTGTGGTCGCGCACGAGCTTTGCGTCGTCGAACTTCGTCATGTGAGCGGAGATCAGGCCGATCACGCCGGGGTGCTGCCCGTTCTCGCTGTTGACGAAGACCCTCTCGGAGAGGTACATGCGGTCGTCGCCGCCGCCGAGCTTCTCGAAGCGGATCAGCCCGCTGCTCTCGATCTTCTTGACTATCATTCCGACCTCGTCGGAGTGAGCGCTCACCGCGAGGGTCGGCCCCTCAAACGCGCCCTTTTTGACGACGATCAGGTCGCCGAGCCCGTTCACGCGGATCTCGTCCGCTATCGGCGCAAGGCGCTCATAGAGATACTTGATGACCGGCTGCTCAAAGCCGCAGGGACCCGGAAGGTCCACGAGAGTCCTTAAAAGTTCCTTCATTGCTGCCTCCCCGCGCCGACAGGCGCTGACGTAAATACAGGCGTTTAGCGAAAACCCTTTGTGCGGACGCGCACAGGGAATATAATGACGATATAGATGATATCATAAAATCCACAGGGAAAGGAGTACCCTATGCTCGAAACAGGAACAAAGGCGCC
>JAEENW010000017.1 GCA_016283945.1 Bacillota bacterium | reverse complement strand
AGCCGTACGACATGCCGGAGATCATCCTCGCGCGCGTCGCCCGCTCCATCGAGCTCTCGGAGGACCGGATCATCATCCAGGCGTCCGAGCGCGACGAGCTCACCGGCGTTTACAACAAGCATATCTTCGTGGAATACGTCCAGAAGGTGGACCGCTACCGGCTCGGGACCGAGTACGACATGGTCGTCCTGAACATCGACAAGTTCCACCTGTTCAACGAGCTCTACGGGCGGGACGAGGGCGACCGCGTCCTCAGCGCGCTCGCGGAGATCCTCATGGACATCTCCCGCCGGAACGACGGGATCGTCGGCCGGCTGCAGTCGGACTATTTCGCGCTCTACATCACGCGGCAGCCCGATTACAACGCCGTCGTCCAACTGATCAGGCAGCGGATGGAGCAGAAATACAACGTCTCCAGCCTGAGCCTGCGCGTCGGCATCTATCAGGTCACGGCGGAGGAGAGCGACCCCGTCGATATCCGCATCGACCGCGCCACGCGCATGTGCGACGATATCCGCGGCAGCAACCAGAACAGCTTCCTCATCTTCGATCTGGAGCGGCAGAAGAACGTCCTGTTCAAGGAGCGCCTGATCCGGGACGCCAGGCGCGCCGTCCGGGAGCGCCAGTTCGAGGTCTACTACCAGCCGAAGATCAACATCCGGGGCGAGCGCTTCCAGCTCTCCTCCGCGGAGGCGCTGATCCGCTGGAACCACCCGGATTTCGGGTTCATCTCGCCGGGCGTCTTCATCCCGATCTTTGAGGAGAACGGCACCATCCGCATCCTGGACCGCTTCGTCTGGGAGGAGGCCGCGCGCCAGATCCGGGTCTGGAAGGACCGGTACAACAGATCCATCCCCGTCTCCGTCAACGTCTCCCGCATCGACATGTTCGACAGCCGGATCGTGGACGTCCTGCGGGACATCGTCCGGGAGAACGGCATCGCCCCGGGGGAGATGTACCTCGAGATCACCGAGTCGGCTTACAACAACGAGACCGACCAGATCCTGGAGATCATCAACCAGCTCAAGGACAGCGGCTTCACGATCGAGATCGACGATTTCGGCAGCGGCTACTCCTCGCTCAATACGCTCGCGTCCTTCTCCTTCGACGTGCTGAAGCTCGATATGCAGTTCATCCGGGAGATGCACAAAAACGAGAAGGCCCGGAAAATGATCGACATCGTCGCCGAGATCGCGGGCGTACTGAAGGTGACGCTCGTCGCGGAGGGCGTCGAGACGAAGGAGCAGTGCGACGCACTGAAGCAGACCGGCTACGACGTCGTTCAGGGCTACTATTTTTCAAAGCCGCTGTGCGTGCGTGATTTTGATGCGTTCATCGAGAAAGGAGAGTTCTGAAGATGTTATCCATTCAAAAGCTGGAGGCCTACGGCGCGGATACCCAGTCCGGGCTGAAGCGATGCGTCAACAAGGAGGCCCTGTACCTTCGCCTGGTGGGCACCATCCCGGCGAACGAGGGCTTCCGGAGCCTTGAGGAGGCGGTCGCTGCGGGCGATCTGGAGGCCGCATTCCAGGCCGCGCACGGGCTCAAGGGCGCGGTCAGCAATCTCTCGCTGACGCCGCTGTCCGATCCGATCTCGGAGATGACGGAGCATCTGCGCGCGCACGAGGCGATCGACTATTCCGCATATCTGGAGGAGATCCGCATACAGAGGGAGCGCCTGCAGGCACTTTGCGACAGCGACGGGGAGTGACCCGCCGCGCTGCGGCTGAGTGAGCCGCAGATCAGGGCGCATGGAAACCGGACCGGGTACGCGCGATCTGGGAAAGGACAGTGAAGAACTCGGTATGAAGAGGAGAAAAGCTTTTGGTCTGCTTGTCGCGGTGATCGTGATCGCGGCAGGAACCGCGCTGAATCTTGCCGGATCCGCTTTCGCGGCAAAGGTCCTTCCGTGGCTGTATTTTGACTCATTGGGGACGATCCTGTCGGCGGCGATGTGCGGATTCATCCCCGGCATCCTCGTCGGATTCGTCACGAACATCCTGAAGGGGATCACGGATCACGCCGCGATCTACTACAGCATCCTGAATGTGCTGATCGCGGTGGAGGCGGGCCGCTTCGCGCGGAAGAACATGTTCCGCCGCTTCCCGCACGTCCTGCTGCCGGTCGTGGTGTTCACGTTCATCGGCGGCGTGCTCGGCTCCCTGCTCACCTGGATGCTCGACGGCGGCGTCTTCGTCGACGCCGCCACCCTCTTCCGCCAGATCGGGAGGGACACGCTCGCGGATCTCGTCGACAAGGCCATCACGGTCGCCGTCGCCTCGGGCGTCCTCCTGCTGCTGCCGAAGAAGGTCTACGACGTCTGCAATCTCGACAAATGGCGGGACCCGGACGAGACGAAGGCCCCTGCAGGCCTGCACTCGCTGAACACCCGCATCATCCTCGCGGTCTCCGGCGCGACGGTCCTGGTGGCCGTGGTCATCTCGTGGATCAGCATCAAGGACTACCACGAGATCATGATCGGCGAGCAGAAGGAGTTCTCCGAGGACGTCTCGACCTTTGCCGCGTCGTTCGTCGACCCGGAGCGCGTGGACGACTATATCGAAAACGGCTATGCGGCCGAGGGCTATTCTGAGGTAGAGGAAAAGCTCCAGATGATCTGGAACAGCTCGCGGTCGATCGAGTTCATCTACGCCTACCGGATCGAGGAGGACGGCTGCCACGTCGTCTTCGATCTCGACACGCCCGAGGTCCCGGCCGGCGAGCCGGGCGAGGTCGTCCCGTTCGACGAATCCTTCGTGCCCTACCTCCCGGAGCTCCTGGCCGGGGAGCCGATCGAGCCGATCATATCGAACGACACGTTCGGCTGGCTTCTGACGGTCTATACGCCGATCTACGACGTGAAGGGGACCTGCCAGTGCTATATGGCGGTGGATATCTCGATGCCGAAGCTCATGGTGAACGAGCGCATCTTCATCACGCAGCTCCTGTCCCTGTTCCTCGGCTTTTACGTGCTGATCCTCGCCGTCGCGATCTACCTGGCGAAAAAGTTCCTGATCAAGCCGATCAACGCCATGGAGCGCGCCGCGGGCGAGTTTGCCTACAACTCCGAGGCAGCGCGCGAAGACTCCGTGGAGAGCATTCGCTCCATGAAGATCCACACGGGCGACGAGATCGAGAACCTCTACCACGCGCTGACGAAGACCGTTGAGGACACCGCGGCCTACATCCACCAGGTCTCTGAGAAGAACCAGGCGATCACGAAGCTGCAGAACGGGCTCATCGTCGTGATGGCGGACCTCGTGGAGAACCGCGACAGGTGCACGGGCAACCACATCAAGAACACGGCTTCCTACGTCCGGATCATCATCGACCAGATGCGCCGCGAGGGGATCTACAGCGACGCGCTGACCGACCAGTTCGCGGAGGACATCATCAATTTCGCGCCGCTCCACGATATCGGCAAGATCAAGGTGCCCGACGCGATCCTCAACAAGCCCGGCAAGCTGACGGACGAGGAGTTCGCCTCCATCCAGCAGCACGCGGCCTACGGCGGCATCATCATCGCCGAGGCGATCGAGCAGCTCGACGCCCAGGATACCGGCTATCTCAGCGAGGCGAAGAACCTCGCGCTCAGCCACCACGAGAAGTGGGACGGCAGCGGCTATCCCAGCGGGCTGAAGGGGGAGGAGATCCCGCTCTCCGCGCGCATCATGGCGGTCGCCGATGTGTTCGACGCGCTGGTCTCCCGGCGCAGCTACAAGGAGGGGATGCCGTTCGAGAAGGCCATGTCGATCATCCGCGAGGGGTCGGGGAACCACTTCGACCCGCTGATCGTCCAGGCGTTCATGGACGCGGAGGAGGAGCTCCGGCAGATCGCGGACGAGAAGACGACGCCGAAGGACGCGTGACGCCGCGGCGGAGAAAACAGAACAAGGACCGGCCGTCCCGCGGGGCAGCCGGTCCTTTTCGATTGTTCCGCCGTTCGTGCGGGCGCTCAGATGCGGCCGATGTCGCGC
>JAEENW010000162.1 GCA_016283945.1 Bacillota bacterium | reverse complement strand
TGCTACCGTCTTGCCGAACCGCCTGAACGCTCCACCGGATCGCCCGCTGGCCGGACCGTATGGGACTCCGCTTAAGCCTGCCCGGTAAAAGCGTCCCGCCGGGCTTTCTTCTTGATATATGCGGGAATATATGATAAAAATAATTGTTTGCCCGCAAGGGCGGAGGTAGACAACAGCAATGCCCGATACAGAAGAAACCAAGCTTGAACAAAATACAGAGGCTGAAGCCCCGGCGCCTGAGCAGGAGCCCGGACCTGAGACCGCTCAGGAACTCACGGTTCCAGAGTCTGCTCCCGAATCTCCTCAGGAGACGCCCGAACCGGTCGCCGATGAGGCATCGCCCGAGCTGGAGCCCGCTCCCGCCGGAAAGGGAAAGCGCGTCGCCGCGGGACTGCTGGCGGCAGCCCTTATCGCGGGCGGCGGATACGGAGCCTGGTGGTGGTTCAGGGACTGCGAGCCGGTATCCTTCACCGGAATAGAGCCCCTCACCGTTTATCTGGACGACGAGGACATCCCCGGGATGATAATGGACGGCGTTTCGGCGCAGGCCGGCCCGGACAGAAACAGCAAGCCCTTCGAAGTCAGCTATGAGATATATCCAACCGGCGCGGTCGAGGGAGCCTCGGCGAAGCCCGGCGAGCCCGCTGCCGCCTCTGAAGGCGAGCCCGTCTCCGCGGAGGATCTGGCGGTCGGCGAATACAGGATAGTCTACAGCGTTGAAGACAGATACACGCCTGACGGGACCGAGGTCCCGCTCACGGTGCTTCCCGCGGACCACGAGGGACCCGAGATCACCGGAACGAAGGACATCATCGCGGGCCTCGGAGAGACAGTATCCTACCGCAGCGGAGTCAGCGCCGTGGACGCCGTTGACGGCGAGGTTCAGCTCAAGATCGACAGCTCAGCCGTCGACCTGAACACCCTCGGCGACTATCCGGTGAAGTACAGCGCGGTCGACAGGCGCGGCAACAGCACTGAGCTTACGGTCAACCTGAAGGTCGTGGACAGGAGCGAAGCCGACGAGAACGGGCCGATCTGGCTTGCCGAGGAGACTCTGGACGAGCTCACCGACGGGATACTCGCTAAGATCCTCAAGGATGGGATGTCCCAGTACGAGCAGGCGAAGGCCATATACAATTACGTACACAATAACGTGCGCTACGTGAACGGGACCTTCAACGAGGACTGGAGGCGCGGCGCCTACACCGGCTTCACAAGAGGCCGCGGCGACTGCTTCACCTACTACTCCTGCAGCAAGGCTCTCCTGGAGCGCGCGGGCATACCGAACCTCGACATGGAGCGCTACGGCGGCACTACCGAACATTACTGGAACCTGGTGAACACCGGCGACGGCTGGTACCACTTCGACGCCTGCCCCTACCCCATCGGCTATCCCATGAACGGCTTCATGATAGACGAGGCCGAGGCCAGGGCTTACACCGAGCGCTGCAAATCAAGAGTCGGCTACTACGTCTACGATTACAGCAAGTGCCCCGTCACCGTGGTCGGAACCCCATCTGCGGAGGTATCGACCGGGAGCGCGCTCGAATACAGCCCGCGCTCATAGCGAGCCGGCGCAAAGCGGCACATCATATCAGTTCGATCCACGAGCCATACCCGAGAAAGGAACAAACTCATGAAAAAGCTTTTAGCGGCAGCGATGATACTCTGCCTGGTCCTCTGCCTCGCCGCCTGCGGCGACAGCAAGCAGCCCGAGCCTGCGTCACAGCCATCGGGAACTACCGAGCCGGCGGCTCAGACTCCGCAGGAGAAGCCCTGGGCCTTCACCGCTCCGAACGGGACGGACATCGCTCTCGACGACGACATGAAGGACGTGCTCGCGGCTATAGGCGAGCCTCAGAGCTACTTCGAGGCCGCGTCCTGCGCTTTTGACGGCCTCGACAAGACCTACACCTACGCGGGCTTTGAGATCACCACAAGGCCTGACGGCGAGAACGACTACGTCAACTCCATAGTGCTCACCGACGACAGCGTGACCACTCCCGAAGGCCTCTACATAGGCTGCACCCCTGAGGACGTCGCCAAGGTAATGGGAGAAGGGACCGAGTTTACCGGCGGCATCGGATACTTCGCCGGAGGAACGATACTCGACTTCATCGTCGAGGACGGCAAGGTCGTATCGATCGAGTATCTCAAGGAATAGATCGATCATTACACTAATGATCACAGCAGATCCGGCGCCGAGGCGCCGGATGTCTGTTTGAGGCTTCAAACGGGGGCGGAAGAACGCGCCGCGGCGAGGCAAAGGACACCGGAATCAGGGTTTGAAAGGAAAACACATGCGAGGCTTAAAACGAAAGATCCGCGCCTATCTTATCAAGCGCAAAGAGGCGAGGACTCACAGGAGATACGAGAAGGTCCTCGACAGCAAGAGGCATCTCATCAAGAAGGAGCTTCCGCCCGAGGTCAGCGCGCAGGCGGTCAGCGAGGTCTGGGCGCCTTACGCCAAGGTCGATCCGGGCTGGGCGCAGGTATACTGCAGCATAAACGGGATCGCGAGCCCGTATTACATCCCCTCCGACCTGTGGTTCGTGCTCATCAGGCGCATGCGCGCGGAGAGCCACGCCCACCGGGATCAGCAGGACAAGAACTATCTGGACACCCTTTTCGGCGGAAGCGTACGCATGCCCGTGGCCGTCGCCCGCAGGGTCAGCGGCACTATGCTTGACGGCGGTTTTCATCTCATCAGCTTCGACGATGCGCTCGAGCGCTGCATGCAGTACGACGAGCTGGTCGTCAAGCCCAGCACCGAGACTCACGGCGGCGAGAACGTCTGCTTCATCACAAGGACCGGCAGCGACGCGGAGTTCAGGGAGGAGCTCAGCTCCGCGATGAAGAGGATGGGAAGGGATTTCATAGTCCAGCTTCCGCTCAGGCAGCATCCCGATCTCGCGGCTCTCAACCCCGACTCCGTGAACACCCTGAGGATGCTCACTCTGCTCTGGAACGGAGAGGTGCGCCTCATCGGCGCCCTCGTGCGCGTCGGTGTCAAGGGGATAAGGGTCGACAACCCGCACTCCTCCAACGGAGTGTCCTGCGTCATCGACGAGAACGGCTGTCTCACCGAGACCGCCTATGACAGGGACTGGAACGGGCACAAGGAGCTCCCGTGCGGCATAGTCTGCAAGGGCTACAGGATCCCGCACTACGAGGACGTCAAGAAAAAAGTGTTCGAGCTCCACGCCAGGATACCCTACGCCAAGATAGTCGGCTGGGATATGACTGTCTCCGAGGACGGAGTTCCCACGATGATAGAGGCCAACATAGGCGCGCCCGAGATCTACTTTCACCAGATCGCCGCGGGCCCGATGTTCAAGGATCCTGAGCTGTTCAACGAGATCTTCTCGGCTTACTACGGCAGGAAAGCGTGATATCATCCCATGGAAAACAAAGAGATCAGGCTTGAAAAGA
>JAEENW010000161.1 GCA_016283945.1 Bacillota bacterium | reverse complement strand
GGTATGAGCCACCTGGGTCTCAAGATCCTTTACGGCCTGATCAACCGGGAAAGCTGGAGCCTGTGCGAACGGTTCTTTATGCCCTGGACGGACATGATGGCCCTGATGGAGGAAGAGGAGCTGCCGCTGCTTTCCATGGAAAGCAGACACCCTCTGAACGCCTTTGACGTGATCGGGTTCACGCTCCAGTATGAGATGAGCTACAGCAACATCCTGGCCATGATGAAGATGGGCGGCGTTCCGCTGGAGGGCCGCGAACGGGGAGAAAACGACCCGATCGTCGTGGCCGGCGGGCCCTGCGCCTTCAATCCCGAGCCCCTGGCCGATTTCTTCGACGCCTTCATGGTGGGCGACGGCGAGAACAACCTCGCCGCGCTCTGCGAGCTCGCCAGGGAGCGCAAGCTCAAAGGCTTCTCCAAGCAGGAGTACCTCGAGCGCGCCGCGAAGATCGAGGGCGTCTACATCCCCTCGTTCTACGAGCCCCAAAAGGACGCCGAGGGAAGGCTCACGGGTTATAAGAAGCTGAACGAGGCCGCGCCGGACAGGGTGCTCAGGGCCTTCATACAGGACCTCGACAAGGAGCCGTTCCCCAGGGAGAACATAGTCCCGCTCACCGAGATCGTGCACGACAGATCGGTCGTCGAGATCATGAGGGGCTGCACCAGAGGCTGCCGCTTCTGCCAGGCGGGCATGATATACCGTCCGGTGCGCGAGCGCAGCAAGGAGACCATATTCGAGATAGGAAAGGACCAGCTCGCGAGCAGCGGAAACAGCGAGCTCTCGGTGCTCTCGCTCTCGACCTCCGACCACAGCGAGTTCCAGGCCATGGCCGAGATGCTGATGGGCTACTGCATTCCCAGGAAGATCTCGCTCTCGCTGCCCTCGCTGAGGCTCGACAACTTCGCCTTCAAGATCATGGACGAGATGCAGGGCCTGAGGAAATCCGGCCTGACCTTCGCCCCCGAGGCGGGCACCCAGCGCCTTCGCGACGTCATAAACAAGAACATCTCCGAGGAGGAGATCTTCACCGCTCTCGACAAGGCCATAGAGCTGGGCTGGAACAACGTCAAGCTCTACTTCATGATAGGGCTTCCGACCGAGACCGACGAGGACATCGCCGGGATCCCGGACCTCGCGCAGCGCATACTCGATCTCGCCGCCTACAAGAACGGCGGGAGGAGAGGGCGTTTCTCCGTGAGCGTCAGCGTCGCGAACTTCATCCCGAAGCCCTTCACGCCCTTCCAGTGGTGCGCGCAGAACTCCGCGGAGGAGTTTGAGCGCAAGCATCAGCTCTTGAGGAAGCTCTTCAAGAACGTCAAGGGAGCGACTTTCCACTACCACGAGACCTACGGAAGCCACCTCGAGGCGATATTCGCCCGCGGCGGCAGGGAGCTCTGCGAGACCCTGAGGCTCGCGCTGGACTACGGCTGCCGCTTCGACGCCTGGACCGAGCAGTTCAACGAGGCCGGCTGGAGGAGGGCGCTCGCGGATTCAGGAATAGACGACAGCTACTACGCACTGAACGAGCTCGAGCCGGGCTCCTTCATGCCCTGGGATATGATCGACAGCGGGATCACGAACGAGTACCTCGTCTCCGAGTACCGCAAGGCGCTTAACGCTGCCACCACGAAGGACTGCCGCTACGGCTGCAACGGCTGCGGCGTCAACAGGCATGTCGAGTGCCGCTGGGGAGGCATCTATGAATAGGTACCTGCTCAGATTCTACAAGAAGGGCAACATGCGCTTCCTGTCCCACCTCGACCTCTACAGGCTCTTCAGAAGGGCCGTGAACAGGGCGGGGATAGAGATAGACTTCTCCCACGGCTTCAACCCGCACGAGAAGGTCAACATAGTCCAGCCGCTCTCGCTCGGCTTCGAGAGCGGGGCCGAGTTCTTCGAGATCGACACCGTCCTGCCTCACGATCCGACGGCGCTCATGGAGGAGCTCAACCGCTCTCTCCCGGACGGCATACGCTTCGACAGGGCTTCCGAGATTGAGCGCAGGTCCAAGAACCTGACCGGCCTAGTCAGCCGCTCGGCCTACAGCGCGCGCATGCCTTTCCAGGGCAGCGCTCCCGACGCGGACGCCTTCCTGGCTCAGGACCGCGTCGTAATGCTCAGGCGCGAGAAGAAGACCGGGAACATGGTCGAGAGGGACGTCAAGGCCCTCATAAGCCGCTTCAGCTGCGAAAAGGAGGACGGAGAGCTCCGCTTCGAGATGCTGCTCTCGTCGTCCTCGAACGCCATCGTCAATCCCCTCAACCTCATCGAAGCCTTCCTGAAGTGGGCGGGCGCGCCGTACGTGCGCGAGGAGATCAGGATCACCAGGACCGCGATGTACATCTCCCAGAACGGGGAGGAAAAGGACCTTTCGTCACTGTGACGCCGGAGGCATTATGAAACTACCCTCAAGAGCCGAGCTGAGCCCGGCGCAGATAAAAGATATGAAGGTCTGGGCGGCGACCGTCATCGTGTCGCTTATCATCATACTGTCCCTGTCATCGGTCATATGCAGGGGACTCGACATCTTCAGCATGGACGGCTCCTACTGCGTCAAGGCCAGGGTAACGGAGCTCGGCGAATACATCTCCGACGACTACCAGCTCAGCGGAGAAGAGACCGACATAACCTACAACAACTCCATACAGCTCTTCAACGCCAGGATACTGAGCGGAGAACTGAAGGGCGAGACCGTACTCGCGGGGCAGACCTTCGACAACTATACCAGCATGAACGTCGACGACCCGGTCAAGCCCGGAGACAAGGTCGTGCTCTACAACTACGGAAACGAGCAGGGCGGCACCGCCTGGGTCTTCGGAGGCTACGCGAGGCTCGACGGGATCATCGCCCTCGGAATCGCGTTCGTGGCTCTGCTGCTCTTCTTCGGCCGCATGAAGGGCCTCAACACCGTCGTGTCGCTGGCTCTGACCTGTATGGCCGTCTTCATGGTCTTCGTGCCGTCGGTGCTAGCCGGCTGGAACATCTACCTGATGTCCTCGCTGACCTGCGTCTACGTCATAGTGATGACGCTGTTCATCACCAACGGCATCAGCGCGAAGTCCCTCACGACCATACTGGGCTGCGCCTTCGGAGTGCTCGTAGCCGCCATACTGTCGATAAGCTTCGATAGGCTGCTCAGGATCACCGGGATGATAGACGAGCACTCGATATACCTGCGAAACCTAAGCTCCGGCATCAGCATAGACCTCAACGCCCTGATCTTCGGAATGATCATAATCGGAGCGATGGGCGCCGTCATGGACGTCGCCATGGACATCTCGTCCTCGCTCTACGAGGTCCATCTGCACGCCAGCCATATCAGCTTCCGCGAGCTCTACGCCTCCGGCATGAGGATAGGGCGCGACATCATGGGCACCATGGCCAACACCCTCGTGCTCGCCTACATCGGAAGCCAGCTCTGCGCGACTCTGCTCTACGTCGTCTACTCGTCCTCGCTCTACGAGCTCCTGAACAGGGAGAGCATCGTGGTCGAGATGATGCAGGCGCTCATAGGCTCGCTCTCCATACTGCTCACGATCCCGCTGACGACCCTCGTCTGCTGCTTCCTTTACACCGGGAAGGGCGAAGAGCTCGGAGTCATCAGGGACAGGAGCAAAAGGCTCACCAGGCCTGTCAGGGTCACCGAATCGGTGAGGGTGAGCACTCAGGAGGTCAAGCCCGAGGAGAAGCCGGTTTCCAGGACGAGGACGCTCATCCCGGACAAGGAGCCGGTCGACTTCTACAGGAAGAAGGACGGGCCTTCGGACAAGTGAGCGCCTGGCAGGGCTAATTCAGAATTACCATTGTTTTCCATATGCAGCCGTGCTATAATCCGGATATGGCGCGGGCTTACGCCTGATATGGAGGACAGCAAACTCAAGAAGATACGCGCCGCCGCGGCGGCTATATTCATCTGCGCGGCCGCGGCCGGGCCGCTGAGGTCAGAGCTCGGAAGCGGGCTCAGCGTGAGCGCGGGGAAGGGCAGCGAGGCAGCCGTCTCCGAGATGCGGGAGACTGCATCAGGCGCGGCGGAGATCCCGCCGGGTCTGGCAGACGAGGCTGCCGGGGACAGCAGAGAAGAACCTTCTTCCGGTCCCGCGGAGCCCCGGGCACCGGAACCTGCGCTACAGGAACCCGAGCGCCGCATAGACCTCAACAGCGCCACTCAGGCCGAGCTGGAGACCCTGAGCGGCATAGGACCGGCCAGGGCTAAGGCCATCATAGAATACAGAAAGAGATACGGAGGCTTCGTCACGCCCGAGGAGATCACCGAGGTCAAGGGCATAGGCGAAGGAATCTACAGCAGGATAAAGGACGATATTTATGTTTCCACAGGACAAACTGGACAGGATCAATGAGCTTGCGGCGATAGCCAAAAAGCGAGAGCTCACGGAGGAGGAGCGCCTCGAGCGCGCCGCGCTGAGGGAGGAGTTCCTCGACGACTTCAGGGGAAGGTTCAAGAAGCAGCTCGACGACATCGAGATAGTCGACGCCGGCGACCCCAGGCTCGGAGGGAAGAGCATGGCAAAGATGCCCGTACGCCCGAAGGACAGGAACTGATCCCGTTTTTCGCGAAAAATCAATACCGCAGATAATGTCCCGCTTTACAAAGAGCGGGCTTATTTGTAAAATAGATAAGTATGTGTTTTACGGAGGCATTTTATATGAAATATTTAGGAGTCAACGATATCAGAAAGATGTTCCTGGAGTTCTGGGAATCCAAGGGCTGCCTCAAGCACGAGAGCTACAGCCTCGTTCCGCAGGGGGACAAGAGCCTTCTTCTGATCGCCGCGGGAATGGCGCCGCTCAAGCCCTATTTCGCGGGAACGGAGGAGCCGCCCAGGCGCAGGATGACCACCTGCCAGAAGTGCATCAGGACCAACGATATAGACAACGTGGGCCGCACCGCCAGGCACGCGACCTTCTTCGAGATGCTCGGAAACTTCAGCTTCGGCGATTACTTCAAGAGGGAATCGCTCACCTGGGGCTGGGAGTTCGTCACGAGCGAGAAGTGGCTCGGCATCCCCAAGGAGCTGCTCTGGGCCACGATATATGAGGACGACGACGAGGCGTTCCACATCTGGAGGGACGAGATCGGACTTCCCGAGGAGCGCATAGTCAGGCTCGGCAAGGACGACAACTTCTGGGAGATCGGGACCGGCCCGTGCGGTCCCTGCTCCGAGATCTACATCGACAGGGGAGAGCAGTACGGCTGCGGCAAGCCCGACTGCAAGCCCGGCTGCGACTGCGACAGGTACATGGAGTTCTGGAACCACGT
>JAEENW010000160.1 GCA_016283945.1 Bacillota bacterium | reverse complement strand
GGAGCTCGGAGGAGGAGTGTCTGGCGCTCGCGCGGGCCCTCAAGGCCGGCGGCGTCAACATGCTCGAGGTCACCTTCGACCAGAGCAGCGAGGAGCTCAGGCTTCAGACGGCGCGCACCATCAGGCGCCTGAACGAGGAGCTCGGCGCGGAGATGGTCTTCGGCGCCGGCACTGTCACGACCCCGGAGATGGTCCGCATGGCCTTCGACGCCGGGGCGAAGTTCATAATCTCGCCTGACACCGACCCCGCGGTCATCAAGGAGACGGTGAGGCTCGGCATGGTCTCCATCCCCGGAGCCTTCACGCCGAGCGAGATCAAGCAGGCTCACGTCTGCGGCGCCGACTTCGTGAAGGTCTTCCCCGCCTCCAAGCTCGGTCCCTCTTACATCAAGGACGTCACGGCTCCGCTGAACAACATCCGCCTGCTCGCGGTGGGCGGCGTCGACGGCGGCAACATCAAGGATTACCTCGCCGCGGGCGCTGTGGGAGCCGGAGTCGCCGGCTGCCTGTTCAAGAAGGACTGGATCAGGAACGGCGAGTGGGAGCGCATAACCGAGGCCTCGAAGAAGTTCACCGCTGTGCTCCGCGGGGAGGAATAGCATGGATCTGATAATAATCGCAGGAATGCCCGCGACGGGCAAATCCACGGTGGCGGCCGCGGTCTCCAAGGCCTTCGGCTACCCGATAATCGAAAAGGACAACATCAAGGAAGGTCTCTTCGACGTGCTCGGCTTCGAGAACTACGCGCAGAAGAGGGCGCTCGACCACGCGGCCAACGAGGCGCTGCTGAGGGTGCTCCGGGCAATGCTGAAATCCGGCAATTCCGTTATCGTCGACAACAACTTCGACACCGACAGCAACGAGAAGCTCTGCGCGCTCATCGGGGAATACGGGCCGAACTGCCTCACGGTATTCCTCAACGGCGACCCGCAGACTCTCTACGAGCGCTACTGCGAGAGGGACCTCGCGCACAAACGCCACCTCGGCCACGTGCTGCAGGACCACTACCCTCCGCGCGAGGGCGACGACCTCTATTACACCATGACCAGGGACGAGTTCGACGAGAAGTTCTTCAAGCGCGGGATGTCGCAGTTCAAGTGCCCGGGAGAGCGCATAGACGTGGACACCACGGACTTTGAGAAGCTCTCGCTGGAGGAGCTCATAGAAAAGATCCGGGCTCTGCTCGGAAAAGGGGGGAAATGATGAAGCCTCTGGTAGTGCTGCCGTTCAGCTCGCAGGCGAGGGCGTTCTGCGATGAAGCCAGGCAGATGCTCCTGGACGCGGGCTTCGAGATCCGCTGCAACGAGACCGGAGTCCGTCCCACCGCGGACGAGCTCAAGGAGCTGCTGGACGGAGCCTTCGCCGCGGTCGCGGGCACCGAGAAGTATACCGCAGACGTCTTGGAGTCCGCGAAGGACCTCAGGGCGCTGATACGCTTCGGCGTTGGCACCGACAATCTCGATCTCGAGGCGCTGAAGGCCGCGGGCGTCGAGGTCGGCACGACCGCGAACTACAACTCTGTCGCGGAGTTCGCGCTCACACTGATGCTCGGCCTGATAAAGAACCTCCCGAGGCTTGACGCCGCGGCGAGAAAGGGCCAGTGGGCGCGCTTCCCGATGAGGGAGATCGCCGGCAAGACAGTCGGCATAGTCGGCTTCGGCCGCATAGGCAGGAGGGTCGCGGAGCTTCTGAAGGGCTTCGGTCCGACGATACTCGCGTACGATCCCTTCGTAGCGCCGGAGCTCATCGAAAAGGCCGGGGCGCTGCCTTCGGGCTTCGAGGAGCTTCTCAGGGAGAGCGACATAGTCACGCTGCACCTTCCGTTCACGCCCGAGGTCAGGCACCTCATGAACGCGGAGACCCTGGCCCTCATGAAGGACGGGGCTTACCTCGTAAACACCGCGAGGGGCGGGCTGGTCGACGAGGCGGCGCTCTGCGAGGCGCTCGCGTCCGGCAAACTGGCCGGAGCGGCGATAGACGTCTACGAGACCGAGCCCATAACGGCGGACAATCCGCTCTTCAAGTTCGAGAACGCTGTGTTCAGCCCGCACGTCTCGGCTCTCTCGTTCGAGACCAACTACAACGGGAGCCTGATCTGCGCTGAATCCATTATCAATGTATATAACGGGGGAAAGCCCGTCTATCCGGTGAGATGAAGACCAGAGTATTTTACAACGAAAAGATGAAGAAGTGGTTCGAGGGCGTCGAGGATCAGGGAGTGATCTATCCCGAGGTCGACCCGTTCCACACCGTGTTCCGCTTCGCGGACAACGTCTACAGCCTCTACGAGGAGAACGTCACGGGCGGCAGCGCCATGTGGATGCATCTGATAGACGGTCCGGAGAAGGCGCTGCTCGTCGACACCGGCGCCGGCATCGGCGACCTCAAGGGCCTCGTCAGGAAGCTCATCGGCGACAAGGAGCTCTACGTGGTCAACACCCACGAGCACTGGGACCACGTCTTCGGCAACTACCAGTTCGACAGAGTCTGGTGCCATCCCTACGCCGTCCCCTGGATCACCGACAACTACATGCGCCCGGACGTCTGGGACCGCTTCCTGGATGAGAACGGCCGCGGCCTGAAGAGGGACTTCGTCAGGGAGGACTTCATAAAATTCAGGAATTACGCGCTCTTCGTCTGCGGCGAGGGCGACAGCTTCGATCTCGGAGACGGCTACACGCTCGAGGTAATATACACCCCGGGCCACGCTTCGGGCGGGATAAGCGTCCTCGACCCGCAGAGCCGCATACTCTTCACGGGCGGCATGCACAGCGACAACACCGTCATCTCCGGAGTGAATAAGTACTATCCCAATGAATGCACGATAGATGCATTCCTCCGAGGGTTGGAGCGGCTCGAGAGCGGGTACTCGGGCCGCTTCGACCGAATCTTCGCCGGCCACGAGATAGTTCCGCTGGACGCGTCCTACATCAGGGATGAGATACAGGCCTGCAGGGACGTGCTCGCGGACCACGGCTGCTACGAGGCGTCCTGGGATACCGGAAACGGCCTCATGTACCGCCACATGGTCGGGGAGGCCGGGATACGCTTCACCGACAGGTCCTTCGGGGAGTAATAGAAGCCCGGGACCGGTCCGCAGACCGGGGCGCCGGAAGCGCCCCTTCAGCACAGTTCGTTTTTCGCCGCAAGGCGTAGCTCTATTTTCTAAATCTTAACGAAAGGAAGAAACACAATGAAGAGATTCTTAGCACTGCTTCTTGCCATGGTAATGATCTTATCCTTGGCAGCTTGCGGCGAGAAGAAGACTGAAACGGCGCCCGAACCCGCGCCCGAGCCGAAGGTGCTCACTTATTCAGTCTATACCGCCGCGTCCAACGGCTCCGCGCTCATCGCGACCGGCGGAACCGACGGCCTCCTGACCGAGATGATCGCCGGAACTCTATACGGCTACCTCCCCGTCAACGGCAAGGCCATCATGTCCCCGATCCTCGCTGACGGCGAGCCCGTCGACGTGAACGGCGACGGCAAGACCTGGAACATCAAGATCAGCCCGGACGCCAAGTTCTCCAACGGAGAGCCCATCACCGCCGACACCTTCATGTACACCTTCAAGATGGCGCTCGACCCGAAGCTCGTGCTTCCGAAGGTCAGCTCCCTCTGCTCCAACCACGTCACGATCAAGAACGCGACCGCTTACTACACTCAGGCCAGCACCGGCACCCCGGTCGCCTGGGAGGACGTAGGCTTCAAGAAGGTCGACGACATGACCATCCAGGTCGAGGTCACCAACAAGACCAACGCCATCAAGATGATGCGTCAGTTCGCTCAGGCCGGCTACGCTCCGCTGTATGAGCCGCTCTTCGAGGAGTGCCTCAGCGCCGACAAGGCTTCCACCACCTACGGCTCCGCTCCCGAGAGACTCATGACCGCCGGCCCCTTCAACCTCACCAACTGGGTCGTGGGCAACGTCCGCGAGTTCGAGAAGAACGAGAACTTCATCAGGGCTGACCTGGTCAAGCTCGACAAGGTCGTCCAGCTCGTAGTTGGCGACATCAACACCAGAGTCCAGATGTTCGAGAAGGGCGAGACCATGTACACCGATCTCGGCGTAGACGCCCTCGCGAACTACGGCGATGACCCCAGAGTCATCAAGTACCCCGGAAGGAACCCGTTCCAGATCGAGTTCAACACCGGACACACCACCACCAGGATCCTCGCCAACGAGAACTTCCGCAAGGCGCTCTACTACAGCGTCAACCGCGCCGAGCTCGCCGCCAACTGCGGACATGATCCCGGCACCGGCGTCATCGGCTACAAGAGGCTGATCGACGAGCAGGGCACCACCTTCAGAGAGGTCGCCGACGCGGCCGGGTATCTCCCGACCGTCGAGGAGGCTTACAACCCCGAGCTCGCCAAGCAGCTCTACGATCAGGCCATGAAGGAGGAAGGCCTCACCAGCCTGACCCTCACCCTCCGCTGCGCTTCCGACGAGCATGAGCACCAGCTCATCTCCGAGTACCTGCAGGAGAAGTGGAAGGAGATGTTCGACCTCAACCTCGTCATCGAGTCCGAGCCGGGCGCCCAGATGAGAGCCAAGGTCAAGAACTGGAAGAACAATCCGGACAGCTACGAGATCGCCATCATGTTCTGGGATTACGGCGCCGGAGACTTCGACCCGATCACCTCCCTCATCGTCTACACCACCAACTACAACAACCGCAACGCTCCTTACGGCTATGAGTACATCGAGGAGAAGTACAACGAGGCTGTCAGCGACGAGTACGCTCTCGACATGAACAAGCACGTCGAGCTCGCCATGGACATCGAGAAGTACATGGTCGACCACGCCATCCTCGTCCCGCTCATGTACAAGCAGTACTACGGAATGGTAGCGGACAACGTGATCCTCCCCTACGGCGGCTACAGCCTCATGGGCAGCGGCTGGGGATTCATGTGGGCGGACATCGCGCAGTAGCGCGCGCGGCGCTCACGCCAGGATCCACGGCATAGTATCATAGAAAGCGGAAGGCGGGCTCCCTAAAAGCAGTCCGCCTTCCGCAAAAAGGAAACGCTATGGGAAAGTACGTACTCAAAAGAGTCGGTTTGATGGTGCTTTCGCTGTTTATCATAATCAGCGTGGCGTTCTTCGCGCTGCGCCTGATCCCCGGCGGTCCCTACGACGACGATCCGGATCTGGCTCCGGAGGCGCAGGCCGCGCTCATAGCCAGAATGAACCTCGACAAACCGCTTCCCGTCCAGTATGTCCTGTTCATCAAGGGCATACTGATGGAGAACAACTGGGGGGCTTCGCTGAAGCTCAGACCGGGCATATCGGCCTTCGACATCATCAAGGAGAGGGTCCCCGCGACCATGCTCCTCAACATAATGTCGCTGCTGATATCCCTCCCGCTCGGCATACTCGCCGGCACCCTCGCCGCTCTGTACAAGAGCAAATGGCCGGACGCGCTGATATCCGTGCTGGTCATACTGTGCATATCGGTGCCGTCCTTCATATTCGCGACGCTGCTGCAATACTTCCCGGCCTACCGCTGGGAGCTCTTCCCGCTGCTCTTCAACGCGACGGGCAACACGGCGGCGCGCCTCAAGTCCATGATCCTTCCGGTCATGGCGCTCTCTTTCGGCCCCATCGCCACGGTCTGCAGATACCTGCGCGGCGAGCTGATCGAGACCCTTTCCTCCGAATACATGCTCCTGGCCCGCACCAAGGGCCTCAAGAGAGCTCAGGCCATAGCGCGCCACGCTTTCAGGAACTCCTGCGTGCCGCTGGCCAATATAATCATCCCGATGTTCACCAACATCATGGGCGGCTCGCTCGTGGTCGAGACCCTGTTCTCGGTCCCGGGCATAGGCACGCTCATAGTCGACTCGATCAACACCAGGGACTACACGGTCACCATGGCCGCCCTGCTGTTCTACTCCTTCATATCCGTCATGACTATACTCATCGTCGATCTCTCCTACGGACTGATCGACCCGAGGATCAGACTGGGGGCGAAGGGCAATGAGTAACAGAGTCTACGATCTCAAAAACCTTCCTCCCGAGATAGCGGATATCCCGGAGAGCAGATTCAGGGAGGTCCCGAAGGCCGACCACGTCATGGACGCCGAGTTCGAGACGGTCGCGAGGGGCTTCTTCAAGGACGCCATGTTCAGGCTCAGCCGCAACAAGGCCGCGGTCGTGGCCTTCGTCATACTGATAGCCCTGATCTTCATGGCGATCGTCGGCCCGTCCATGTCTCCGTACTCCTTCAACCAGCAGTTCACGGAGTACACCTTCATGCCGCCGCGCGTGCAGGGACTGGAGAAGATAGGCATACTCGACGGCAGCTACACGCTCAAGAACCGCGCCCTCGACAGCCTGGGCGACAGCTCCAAGTATCCCAATGACTGCATCATAAGCTACAGCAACGAGCGCTCCGTGCGGGGCACGACGCTCGTCGACGTCAAGGTCAACTACTACAAGTACGTAGGCTGCGAGGACAAGTACTTCTGGCTCGGGACCGACGAGCTCGGCCGCGACCAGTGGGCGAGGCTATGGCGCGGCACCAGGGTATCCCTGATAATAGCCTTCGCCGCGGTGCTCTCCGACGTCGTCATAGGCGTGGTCTACGGCGCCATAGCGGGCTATTACGGTGGCCGGCTCGACCTCATAATGATGCGCATCTGCGACATCATCAACGCCTTCCCGAACGTCGTCATATGCACGATATTCATACTGGTGTTCGGCTCAGGCATGCGGGCGATGATACTCGCGCTGATAGTCAGGGGCTGGATACCGACGGCCAGGATGATAAGGTCACAGTTCCTCAGGTTCCGCGGCCGTGAGTACGTAATGGCGGCGCAGACCATGGGAGTCCCCAACAGGGCGCTCATATTCCGCCACATACTCCCCAACTCCATAGGACCCATCATTACCAGGACCATGATCGCCATCCCCGACGCGATATTCATGGAATCCTTCATGGCCTACATCGGCCTCGGACTGGCTCCCCCGGAGCCGTCCATAGGAACCCTGCTCTCGAGGGGGCAGAGGGTCCTTATGCAGTATCCCCACCTGACGCTCTTCCCCGCGCTGACGATCTCGGTGCTGATGATAGCCTTCAACCTGTTCGGAAACGGGCTGAGGGACGCGCTGGATCCGACGCAGCGAGGACTGGATTAAGGAGGCCGCTATGGATAACGAGACAATACTGTCTGTAAACGACCTCTCCATATCCTTCAAGACGCTGAACGGCATGGTCAGGGCGGTCAGGGGCGTGAGCTTCGATCTGAAGCGCGGCGAGACCGTCGCGATAGTGGGCGAGTCCGGCTCCGGCAAGTCCGTGACCATCAAGGCCGTCATGGGCATACTCGCCGGCAACGCCGTCATCGACAGCGGCTCCATCATGTACGGGGGAAGGGACCTCATCAAGGCCAGCGAGAAGGACTACCAGAGCATCCGCGGCTCCAAGATAGGACTGATATTCCAGGACCCGCTCTCCGCGCTCAACCCCATCATGAAGATCGGCAGGCAGATCACCGAGGCCCTCAGGCTCAGCGACCCGAAGATCAGCAGGGCGGACGCGAGGAAGAAGGCCGTGGAGCTCATGGAGTCCGTCGGCATCACCGACGCGGACAGGCGCTTCGACCAGTATCCCTTCCAGTTCTCCGGCGGCATGAGGCAGCGCGTGGTCATCGCCATCGCGCTCGCGAGAGATCCCGAGATACTGATCTGCGACGAGCCGACCACAGCGCTCGACGTGACGGTGCAGGCCAGGATACTGGACCTCATCAACGAGATCAAGCAGGAGAGAAAGCTCTCCGTCATATTCATCACGCACGACATGGGCGTGGTCGCGAACGTCGCCGACCGCATAAACGTCATGTACGCGGGCAAGATAGTCGAAAAGGGCACGGCGGACGAGATCTTCCTCGAGCCGGCGCATCCCTACACGCAGGCGCTGCTCGCCGCGATGCCCGACCTCGAGACCTCAGAGAGGCTCATGAGCATACCGGGGACCCCTCCGAACATGATATTCCCGCCGAAGGGCGACGCCTTCGCCGAGAGGAACGCGCACGCCCTCGAGATAGACTTCGAGGAGGAGCCGCCTTACTTCAAGATAAGCGACACCCACTACGCCGCGACCTGGGCGCTGCATCCCAAGGCCCCGAAGCTCGAGATGCCTGAGGTCCTGAGGAACCGCATCGCCAGAATAAAGGAGGAAGCATGATGCCCGAAGAACGCGTGCCTCTTCTGGAGGTCGAACATCTCAAGATGACCTTCACCTCGGGCAAGGGGGCGAAGAAGGTCACAGTCAACGCCATAAACGACAACTCCTTCTCAATATACGAAGGTGAGACCTTCGGTCTGGTCGGAGAGAGCGGATGCGGCAAGACCACGACAGGCCGCGCCATAATCCGCCTCTACGACCCGACAGGCGGCACCATGCGCTTCATGGGCCGCGAGATCAGCGGCCCCATGACCAGGGAGCTGCGCCGCTTCCTGACGGACAACATCTCCATGATCTTTCAGGACCCCATAGACTCGCTGAACCCGCGCATGACGGTCGAGGAGATAGTCGAGGAGGGGCTGAAGTACCACGGAGTCAAGGATCCCGCCGAGCGCAGGGAGATAGTGCTCGACATGCTCGCCAAGGTCGGCCTGACCAAGGAGCACGCGAGCCGCTACCCGCACGAGTTCTCCGGCGGCCAGAGGCAGAGGGTAGGAATTGCGAGGGCCCTCGTCGTCAAGCCCAAGCTCATCATCGCCGACGAGCCCGTTTCCGCGCTGGACGTGTCCATACAGGCTCAGGTCATCAACCTGCTCAACGACCTGAAGAAGGAGCTGGGCCTGACCATAATGTTCATCGCCCACGACCTCAGCGTTGTCAAGTACTTCTCGACCAGGGTCGCCGTCATGTACTACGGCAAGATAGTAGAGCTCGCGCCGTCGGAGGAGCTCTACCGCCATCCGCTGCATCCCTACACCAGGGCTCTTCTCTCCGCGGTGCCCCAGCCGAACCCCAGGCTCGAGAAGCGCCGCCAGCGCCTGTCCTACGACCCCGCGAAGGACCACATAGAGACCGGCGAGGAGCGCCGGATGCACGAGATACTCCCCGAACACTTCGTCTACTGCAACAGCGCCGAGCTCGAGAAGTACAGAGAGCTGCTGTAAAACCGCTGAATTTTAAAAGCCCCGCGCGCCGCGCGGGGTTTTTTCTTTTACAGCTTATCTATGACTTCCTCCCAGAGCAGGGTGCCTATACGGTCGTAGTTCGCGTCGAGGGACATCACGGTCACGACCTTTTTCCCATCCGGGATCATCACGCAGAACTGTCCGTAGTTGCCCTCGGAGCGCCAGGACTTGTTTCCCGGGTTCTGGATGAACTGGTAGCCGTAGCCCCTGCCGGCGAAGCTCTCGTTCGCGGGGAGCACCCAGGCGGAGTTGTCCGCGAGCTTCTGCGTCGCCTCCCTCATGTAGCTCTCGGGAACGACCTGCGCGCCGCGGTAGTTCCCGTAGCCCGCGCACATCTCGCCGAAGCGCGAGAGCTCGTCGATCGTCAGGTACAGGCCGTTCGCCGCGTAGACGTGCCCCATGGGGCAGAGGGTCCACTCGGGGTTTCCTATGCCTATCTTCTCGAAGAGCCTCGGCCTTAGGTACTCGAGCAGGTTCATCCCCGCCCTGCGCTCGATGGCGCAGCTCACCATGTAGGTGTTGAAGTTGCTGTAGAGCCAGCTCGTCCCGGGCTCCTTGTCGAACTTCGCGCTGAAGAAGTGGCCGATCCAGTCCTTCACCGTGTATTTCTCGTCGCTGTCACCCATGAACAGGGGCTCCGCGAGCCCGCTCGTCATGGTCAGCAGATGCCTTATCGTGATCTTCGGGAGGAACTCGCCCGGCTCCGCGGGGACGTACTCGGGGAAGATATCGCAGATCTTCTCGTCCAGCGAGATCAGCCCCTCGCTCATGGCTATGCCGGCGGCGCAGGACACGACGCCCTTGGACACCGACCAGACGTTCAGCCTGGTCTTGGACGGGAGGCGGCTGTACTCGGCCGTGAGCTCTCCTGCCCTGTGTATCTGCGCGTAGTTGACGCAGAGGCCCTCCTGCCTGATCCTGCTTATGAAGCTGTCCATCAGCTGCTGGTCTTTCATAGTCCGTTCCTTTCCGCGCCGCGCGGGCTCTCTGACCTCCGCCGCGGGCTTTTGACCGGGCGGCTCCGATCACTTCGCCGCCGGCCCCTGACCGGGCGGCTCCTTCCGCCGCGCCGTCCCGCTGCTCTTTCATATAGAAGATCTTTAGTTATCTTAATATATCATATTAACTATCTGCTAATTCACCTTTTCTATAATTCGTAGTATAATGTAAGCACACAAATATCCGCCATCACCGTTGTTTTTCTAACAGGAGGACGACAATATGTCGAAGAAGGATTTCATTGTAAAGGCGGTGCAGGACTACGCTCCCACCGCTATCAAGCTGTCCGACTATATGTGGGACTATCCCGAAGTAGCCTATACCGAGTACAAGGCCTGCGAGGCTCTCGTTGAAGAGCTGAAGAAGCAGGGCTTTGAGGTCGAAGTAGGCGTAGCCGACATCCCGACCGCCTTCGTGGCCAAGTGGGGCAGCGGCCATCCCGTCGTAGGCATCCTCGCCGAGTACGACGCGCTCGAGGCCCTCAACCAGAAGGAGAACGAGTTCGAGAAGATCGAGACCGCTCACGGTGAGCCGGGCCAGGGCTGCGGACACCACATGCTCGGCGCCGCTTCTCTCGCGGGAGCTGTAGCCGCCAAGGAGTACATGCAGGCCAACGGCACCAAGGGAACCATCATCTGCTACGGCTGCCCGGCTGAGGAAGGCGGCTCCGGCAAGACCTTCATGGCCAGAGACGGAGTGTTCGACGGCTGCGACATCGCCATCGGCTTCCATCCCAGCGACCTGAACATCGTCACCCCGGGCTCCTCGCTCGCCAACGTCAAGGTCAAGTACAGCTTCGACGGACGCGCCGCGCACGCCGCCGGCGATCCCGAGAAGGGCCGCAGCGGACTCGACGCCGCCGAGCTCATGAACATGGGCGTTCAGTTCCTCAGAGAGCACGTCATCCAGGAGGCCAGGATCCACTACGCCTTCACCGATACCGGCGGAGAGGCTCCGAACGTAGTTCAGGCTCACTGCGACGTTCTCTACATGATCCGCGCTCCGAAGATCGAGCAGGTAATGGACATCTACAGGAGAGTCAACCTGATCGCCAACGGCGCCGCGATGATGACCGAGACCACCTGCACCATCACCTTCATCAAGGGCTGCTCCAACCTGCTCAACAACACCGTGGTCGGCAAGGCACTCCATGACAACCTGGTCAAGATCGGAGTCCCCGAGTACACCGCTGAGGAGCTCGAGTACGCCAAGAAGATGAACAACACCGTGGGCAACACCGGCCCCTCCGAGGTCGAGATGAACATGGCCAAGAAGTACGCCAAGACCATGCCCGAGGCTGAGGCCAAGGCTCTGGTCGAGTCCTTCGAGAAGCCGATCAACGACGTGGTAATGCCGTTCATCGTCAGCGACATCGCCTCCGCCGGCTCCACCGACGTCTCCGACGTCTCCATGGTCTGCCCGTGCACCTACTTCTACACCGCCTGCTGGTCTCAGGGAACTCCGGGACACTCCTGGCAGATCGTTTCCCAGGGCAAGGGAAGCATCGCCCACAAGGGCATGCTCTACGGAGCTGAGGTCCTCGCGCTCACCGCGATCGACTTCATGGAGGATCCCGCCCTCGTCGAGGCCGCCAAGGCCGAGTACCTGGACGCCATGGGCGGCAAGCCCTACGTCTGCCCGATCCCCAAGGACGTCAAGGCACCCGTACCCCCGAGAGCTTAATCGCTTTCAGAGCGGGCGCCGGCTGCGCGCCTGAGCCCGCGCACAACTTAATATAAGTTGACTCTATGGCATAAATAGGTATTATATATTATATTTATGCCATAGATTTTGTTAATATGTCTTTGGTCCCTCATAGGTATGACCGCCGGCCGCCGCATGCGGAGGAAGGCTGTTATCCGGAGGGCGCGGAAGCCGCGCGAGCGGTGGAAAGGTATAGTCTGAGACTATGGAGAACAGGGAAACTAAGAAAAAGCCCGTGCTCGTCATACTGGCGGCTGGCATGGGAAGCCGCTACGGCGGGCTCAAGCAGATCGATCCTATAGGATCCAACGGCGAGGTCATCATCGACTTTTCGCTCTACGACGCCAAGAGGGCCGGCTTTGAGACGGTCATCTGCGTCATAAAGCACTCCATCGAGGAGGATTTCAAGGCGATCATGAACGCCGGAGCCGCGAAGGAGCTGAACATACTCTACGCCTATCAGGATCAGGACGACCTGCCGGAGGGCTACAGCGTCCCCGAGGGCCGCGTCAAGCCCTGGGGCACCGGTCACGCGATACTCGCGGCGAGAGAGCTCGTTGACGCGCCGTTCGCTATCATCAACGCGGACGACTACTACGGCCCCGAGGCCTTCAAGCTCATCTTCGATCAGCTCAGCTCCGCTGAGGACGGCGATTTCTACGACTTCTCCATGGTCGGCTACCGGCTCGGGAACACTCTCTCCGAGAACGGCGGGGTGACCCGCGGCATATGCGCATCGGATTCTGAGGGCTTCCTCAGCGAGATCCACGAGACCAAGGGCATCGAAAAGTCCGCGTCCGGCGCGCGCTATCCGAGCGCTGAAGACGGCTTCACCGAGGTCCCCGCGGACACGCTCGTCTCCATGAACATGTTCGGCTTTACGCCGGTCATCATGAAGGAGCTCGCGGAGCGCTTCCCGAAGACCCTGGATCAGATCCTCGCGTCCGATCCTCTCAAGGGCGAGTTCTTCATCCCCGTGGTGGTCGGAGAGCTCGTGAGCGAGGGCAAGGCCCGCGTCAGGGTAGTCCCCTGCGGCGAGCGCTGGTACGGCGTGACCTATCAGGAGGACAAGCCCCTCGTGGTCGCGGCCATGGAAGAAAAGAAAAAGCAGGGCCTCTATCCCGAGAAGCTCTGGAAGTAGAGCCGGCGCGGATCCGGCAGAAGGCGCCCCGCGGCGCAGACAAAAAGAACATTAAACGAAAGCTGGTAAATCAGAAATGCTTCAGAATCTTATCATCACATTCACTATCGTATTCCCCTTCATGGCCTATCTCGCCATCGGCATCGGCCTGAAGAGGTTCAACGTGGTCGACGATGATTTTACGGGCAAGCTCAACAAGTTCATCAACAGGGTCACGCTTCCGGTCAACATCTTCAACAGCCTCTACAGCAAGGACCTGAGCGCGATGGCGAAGTCCCCGGCGACTCCGTACGTGCTCACCGGGACCGTGCTTGTCATACTCTTCCTCATGTGGTTCATCAAGAGGATCGAGCCTGATTACGCCAAGCAGGGCGCCCTGGTCCACACCGGATACAGAGGGAACGCGATGCTCTTCGCGCTGCCGATAGCGCAGGGCATCTTCGGCGACGACGTGGCCGAGATAACGATCGTTCTCGCGGTCGTCGTGCTCATCAACAACGCTACCGGCGTGCCCATCATGGAGCATTACAGGAAGCTCTCCAAGATCCAGAAGGGCGAGGCCACCAAGGAAGGCAGCAAGTTCTCGCTCTCCAAGACCCTCATGGGCTGGCTCAAGACCCCGCTCTTTGACGGCGTCATACTCGGAGTTCTCTGGAGCCTCTTCCGCATCCCGATGCCCGCCGTCTGCGGCAAGGTCGTAAGCGCCCTAGCCGCCACGGTAGTGCCTCTCGCCTTCATAGTGCTCGGCGCCAGGATGGACCTCGACCACCTCAAGGCGAACAGCAGGAACGTAATGACCGTCGTCTTCATGAGGCTGGTCCTCTTCCCCGCGATCTTCCTTATCTATCCGATCGCCGCCGGCTGGAACGAGAGGCTGATCGTCGCCGTGCTGGTAGCCTTCGGCTGCCCCTCCGCGGTCGTGTCCTACTCGATGACCGAGGCCTTCGAGTGCGACGGCGAGATGGCCGGAGAGGTCGTCTCCCTCACGAGCTTCTTCGCGATGTTCTCGCTATTCATCTGGATATTCTGCTTCAAGCAGTTCGGACTGCTGGCGTAGGGACGGGACATCGAAACGAGTTATACAGCATATCAAAGATCACCGGGCCGGTCGGCTCGGTGATCTTTCATTAAAAAGGCGTCATGCATGTCTTTTGATGTAAACATATGATGCAAGCCATGTTCTTTTGTTTGAATATGATATAATCAAAGTGCGATTAAGCCACTCTGATTCGGTCTGCATATGCCGGAGGAATCATTATGAAGATCATTAGAGGTCGTTCAGGCAGTTTTTTTCTATTTGTACTGTTGGCTTTATCATGGATCGCTTATTTTGTTCTTTCTCCAATTTTACAACGAGAAACAGCAAGGCGCTATATTTCGGACTATTACGCGATGAAGATATTCTTTTCTATGTATCTGAGCAGTATATCCGGATTGACAGCTGCATCAGTTATAGATCGTTTCACTAAAATTTCATATCATAAAAGCCGAATCATTTTCATAGCCTTCTCTCTATCCTCGATCGGTTGTGCGTTATTGATCTATATGGTCGTGACGGAAATACTGTTACAGCGACCTCTGCCGCAAATATTGGAGAGGATGCTCTTTTACTGTATGGTTACCACACCGTTTAAACAATTATCTATAATTGTATTGCCCGTAATTCTAGCACTTTCAGCGTTTATATTGTCAAAAAAGGAGGAGTGAAATAAAAACTAATCAGCATTCTAACTATGATCTGCATTTGTATCTGCATCGTATTAATAGTGAACGTAGCTTACGGCATATCAAAGATCACCGGGCCGGTCGGCTCGGTGATCTTTCATTCAAAAGGCGTCATGCATGTCATTTTCGCAGCCCGGTCTGAGGCGCGCCCATCGGGGCTCCTGTCCTCGGCCTGCTTTTATCTACCCGACCGACCAGAAGAACTTGAGCAGCCTCTCCGGGTAGTCCGGAGCCTCGTCGTAGACGCCGTGTCCGGCGCCCTCGTAGACGAAGCTCCCGCAGCCGAGGATCCCGGCGGTCTCGAGGGAATATTCGGTGCCCAGCACTTTGTCCTCTCCTGCGGCGATGACGAGGGCGGGGCATCTCACGTTTTTGAGCTCATGGCGTATGTCGAAGCCCTCTGTGCCCTTCGCCTGTACGATGAACCTGTCCAGGTCTTCGTCGCTAATCGCGGCGGCGGAGGCGAGAAGGACTTCTCTGTACATCGCGTAGACGGCGGGGCTGTAGACGTCTCTGCCGAAAGCCTCCATGAGGGCAGTCCGCTCGCGCCTTTCGGCGAGCGAGACCCATTCTCCCACGGTCTCCGCGGTTTTATCGCTTATACGCGATGAAGTCGAGGCGAGCGCCATGGCGCCTGCGAGCTCGGGCCTGCGGGCCGCGATGAGTTGCGCGATCATCCCGCCCTGCGAGACTCCGAAGAGCAGCGCGTCCTCGAGGCCGAGCGCGTCCATGGCGGCTGCTGTATCGCGGGCCATGTCTTCGACGGTGTAGACAGGCGGCATGTCGAGCCTCCTGTCGATGACGTAGATGTCGAACTTCTCCGCGAGCGGGGCGTAGCGCAGCCTGATGCTGCCAGCCGAGCCCATCACGCTCGAGGTGCTGAGGCCGGGTATGATGACGATCGGCCTCGCGCCGTCCTGTCCAAAGCGGAAGTAGCGCATCTGAAGCTCCGTAGTCTTGATAGTTTTGATCTCGTATTGCATGTCTGTCACCTTGGGGCGCCCGGTATGGGATAACCTGTCCAGCCGCCGGGTACGGGGTCGAGCGGGCGTCGCCCGCCTGAAAAGCGAATAAAACGGCGCGCCCGAAGGCGCGCCGCGCGTCTGCTTTATTCTACAGCTCCACCTTAAGGAAGGTCTTCTTGCCCTTCTTGAAGATGATGCCGTCCTCGCCGAACATCTCGCGGGTCACGGTCATCTTGGGATCGGTGACCTTCTCGCCGTTCATGGTGAGTCCGCCCTGCTCGATGGTCCTGAAGCCCTCGCCGTTGGAGGGAACGAGGCCCGCGGCCCTGATCAGGGCAACAATTCCCATGCCCTCGGCCGGCACGTCGATCTTCTTCGTGGGGATGTTGTCCATGGCGCCCTGTCCGCCGAAGGCGGCTCTGGCG
>JAEENW010000159.1 GCA_016283945.1 Bacillota bacterium | reverse complement strand
ATATCCCCGGCGTAGGAGAACATCACGGGCAAAGCTCCAGTGCCGTTCCCGGGGAAAGCTGTGATCTCAAGGCTTTTGCCCCTGGTCCTGTAGCTTATGGGAAGGCCCTTCTGCTGCATTGCCGAGACCTTTTCCTTAAGCTCCGCGTAATCAGAGGCGCTTATGACCATTACGGCCTTTACATCGTCGCCTTTTACGGAGGACAGCTGTATGCCGGGCGCTCCCGCGGGCGGGCGGTTCATTTTTTTTGCGATCTCAAAGCTTATGGTCTTCATTTATCAGGGCTTTGCCGCGGTGATCTCACCGGAAGCGGGAGCATCTTCCGCGGTCTTTTCGGGCCTCTGGTACTCAAAGCCGGGCAGCACCTTCACCTCGGTCTCGGGCAGGGTGTTGCCCTTTTCATCCTTCTTCTCCTCGTAGGGAGCGGTGTTCAGGTACTGCTCGCCGATAAGGGCGGTCATGGCGTCGAGAGCGCCTTTGGCCCTTGAGGCGTGGCCGGTCCTCACAAGCATCTCGTTCTTTTCAAAGCCTTCGACCAGGGGTATGACGCCGTAATTGTAGGTTCCGTCGCTCCTCTTCTCCCTGTCTACCCAGAGGGGGATGAAGGAGGTGCGGTCGATGGTGAAGCTCTTGTCGTCCAGGCAGAAGGTGATGTCAACGCAGGCTATGAGCTCCTGCTCGGTGCGGGCTGCGGCGTTGGCCCCGTAGGTGCCGCTCAGGGTCTCGGAGCGCTGGTTGGACACGAAATTGCCCAGCGAATAGAAGACGGGTACGGTCTTCGTCACGTTTCCCGCGGCGTCGGTCACCTCGACCATGTCTATCTCCTGCGGCACGTGGGGGTGGGAACCGAAGATGATGTCGGCTCCGGCCTTGGCCATGGCCTTGCCCATGTAGCGCTGGAAGGCGTTGCCCGACTTCTGGTACTCCTCGCCCCAGTGCATGTAGAGTATCACGATCTCGGCCCCGTCGGAGCGGCAGGCGTCCATCTGCTGCTTGATCACGGCGAGATCCTTGTCGAGCATCTCGTAGCTGTCCTGGGTGAAGCTGTTGATGACGGTCTCCGCCGCGCTGTTGAGGATCGCCGCGTTGATGGTCCTCTTGCCCCCGTTCCTGGGAGTCTCGTAGGTGTAGGCGACGAGCCCCACCTTGATGCCCTTGACGTCCATGATGACGTAGCGCTTCTCGCCCTCGTGGCGCGAGCCCGCGACTATCATGCCGCACTCTCTCAGATGGTCGATGCTCCTCTCAAGGACGCTCAGGCCCTGGTCCATGATATGGTTGTTGGAGAGCAGCCCCACGTCCACGCCCATGTCGGCGATGTTCTGCGCCAGCACGTCGGGCGCGTTGAAGCTGGGATAGCCCTTGTAGGGGCCGGAGCCCTTAAAGGTCGTCTCCACGTTGGCGATGGAAAGATCCGCGTCGCCCACGTAGGGAGCGACGTACTTGAGATGGCCGGCGAAATCGTAAGTCCCCGAGGCCTTGTCGTAGGCCCCGTCGACCTGGGATTTATGCGCCATCACGTCGCCCACGCAGCGTATGGAGAGCGTCTCGTATACCGGCTCGGGCTCAGGCTCCGGTTCGGGTTCAGGCTCCTTTTCGGCCTTCTTCCCGGGCTTTTCGGTGCTTTTGTCCTCCGCGCCGGGACTCTTGGGCGCCTCGCCCCTGGGGTCTCCCCCCATCTTCGGGTTGACGCCCTTCTCGGACGCGTATACCGTGCCGGAAGCGCTCTTGAGCTTCGCGGTCCAGCCGGGGAAGACCAGCAGCGACAGCAGGAACAGGACCAGGGCCACCAGGGCCACGGCCTTGCACTGATTCAGGAACTTCTGGACCGTATACTTTCTCTGTCTCTGGACCTTCCTTATGGCTGCCCGCCTTTTTACGGTCTCTTCGTCCAGCCGGCGATCGTCGTGGCTCATTACTGCCACTCAAACTTGTTGGTCGCCTCGACAGCGGCTACTTCGTCGCCGAAGTTCTCCTTGAGATAGTTCTCGATGCCGTTCTTGACGGTCATCTGGGAATAGGGGCAGCCGGCGCAGTGGCCCTGCAGCTCGACCAGGACTACCTTGTCATCGGTGTAATCGACGAACTGTACGTCGCCGCCGTCTCTCTGAAGGAAGGGTCTTACCTGCTCCAGCGCTTCCATGATCTTTTCTTTCATAGTTTTGTACTCCTTTTATGATTTTTTTTGTCTGATCTTATATTTTACGCGTCAGTCGCCCCAGTTGGGCACGACGACATAAACACTTTTATGGCCGTCAGCGCTTATCATGTTGACGGAGACCTCTTTGATGGGATCGCCTTTGGAATTGAGGCTGATGTTCCCCGTGGCCCCCTCCAGCTTGTAGACGTTGTACAGTCTTCTCGCGATGGACTGGGTATCGGTGTAGCTCTCGGCCATTTCAATGCCCTC
>JAEENW010000158.1 GCA_016283945.1 Bacillota bacterium | reverse complement strand
AAGGGCGGCGAGCAGCTGTCCCGTGCCCTGCCCGCGGTTGGCGTCGGTGAGGACGACCTGGGCGCCCTCCTCCCTCAGGACCTTCTGCCAGCGCTCGTTCGCATCCGCGTCGGCGAGGTCGCTCTTGTTCAGGACGATAATGCGGGGCTTCGAGGCCGTGAGCTCACCGATGACCGGATTCCTGCTGGAGAGCGGGATCCTCGCGTCGAGCAGCTCTATGACGACGTCTACGGCCTTCATATTCTCCGCGATCATCTCGCGGGTTTTTTTCATATGTCCCGGATACCAGGATATGCTCTGCATCTGCTGTCTCCTCCGTAGTCTTCCTGCCGCTCCCGCGCGCGGGCGTCCGAGCCGGGCAGGAAATAAAAAAGAGCTTTCCACTCTCGGGGAAAGCTCTCTTTTACTGCGATTACTCCTCAGTCTTGATCCTGGCTGCCTTGCCGGTCCTAGCTCTCATGTAGTTGAGCTTGGCCCTTCTGACCTCGCCCTTGCGGACGAGCTCGATCTTCTCAACCAGCGGGGAGTGGAGCATAAAGGTCTTCTCTACGCCTACGCCGGAGGCGATCCTTCTTACGGTGAAGGTCTCGCTGATGCCGCCGTTCTGCTTCTTGAGAACGAAGCCTTCGAAGATCTGGATCCTTTCCCTGTTTCCTTCCTTGATCTTGATGTGCACCCTTACGGTGTCACCGACGGAAAATGCGGGAATGTCAGTCTTTTCGTACTCCTGAGTGATCGATTTGATGAGATCCATTTCGGTCTTCCTTTCATCATAGACGTTCTTAGAACATTCCCCGGCCGGGCCGTTTGCCCGCCGTCAGTCCCATTGGACCGCCCGTTAACATGCCTGAATAATATAACACGCGCTTCGCGCCATTGCAAGCGCTTTTTTCGGCTGTTTCCTACGCTCTCGGATGGGTCTTGTCGTAGACGTCCATGATCCTGCGCTTGCTGACTACCATGTACATCTTGGCGGCGTTTATGTCCTCGAGGCCCATCAGCTCCTGTATGGAGCGCAGGTCGGCTCCGTTCTGCAGCATGTGCACCGCGAAGGAGTTCCTGAGGATCTGCGGGCTCATGGGCTTCTCTATGCCCGCGGCTCCCGCGTACTGCTTCATGACCTTCCAGATGCCCTGGCGCGTGATGCGCTCGCCCTGGAAGTTCACGAAGAGAGCGCTGCTGCTCTCGGAGCCCTTGGTGAGCGCCGGCCTGGCGTCGCTCAGGTAATCCTGCAGCGCGGCGCGGGCCGGCCTTCCTATGGGGATGAGCCTGCTCTTGGTGCCCGAGCAGGTGATGAAGCCTATGCGAAGGTCTATGTCGCTGAGGTTGGCCGCGGCGACCTCGCTCGCCCTCATCCCGGTGGCGTACATGAGCTCGAGAAGCGCCCTGTCCCTCTTGCCCTTGGGGTCGTCCGAAGGAGCGGCGAGCAGCCTCTCTATCTCCTCAAGCTCCAGGAAGTCGACGCTGCGGTCGGCGACCTTCGGGGAACGTATACCCGAGGCCGGATTCACGCTCAGCCCGCCCTCCGAGACGAGCATCGCGTAGAAGCTTCTGACGCTGGACATCTTGCGGTTTATGGTCGAGGAACTCTTGCCCTCCTCCTTCATGTCCATCATGTAGGCAGCCACGTCGGCGCTGGCGGCCATCTCGAGGGTCTTCAGCCTCTTCTGATGAAGGAACTCCTCGAATTCCTTTATGTCGCCGATATAGGCGCTGACTGTCGCCTCGGACGAATTCCTGTCGCTGGTGAGGTATTCTTCGAATCTCTTGATGCTGTCCATGATCAGATCCCCTTCTCTCTGGCTATGATGAGCAGCGCGGCTACGGTCTTGGAGTCCTGTATCCCGCCGCTCGCGGCGAGCTCTACGGCCTCCTTCAGGTCCATCTCGACGAGATCGAGGTCCTCGTCGGGATCGAAGTGCGTGCTTCCCCTGCTGGTGACGTCGCAGCTGTAAACGTCGACGTGCTCGTTGGTGAAGCCCACGCAGGTATATATGGTCGTAAGCTTTCTCCAGTTCTCAGCCTGCCAGCCGGTCTCCTCGGCGAGCTCTCTCTTCGCGGTCGGAAGCGAGTCCGAAATGAAGCTCTCCTCGCCCGGGGCGCAGGGAACGAGCCCCTCAGCTTCCACTTCGTCGTCGTCGATCTTCCCGGCCGGAAGCTCCAGGAGCACCTTCTCGAGCGCCTTCCTGTACTGCTTGACGAGCAGTATCTTCCCTTCGGGAGTGAGCGCGGCGACGGCTACGGCGCCGTTGTGGCTGATCAGTATGCGGACCGAGGTCCTGCCTCCCCTGACCTCGACTATGTCCTTCCTCATCTTGAAGAAGCCCGCGTCGTAGAGAGGCTCGCTGCTTATCGTTTTCTCTGTGAATGCCATATATTCCTCGTAAAAAACATTATGTTTACTTTTCTAAGCCCATTTTATATCCGGCTCCGTCCGATGTAAAGATGTAAAGATCGGGCGCCCGTGATATAATTGAGCAAACGATCGTAAAGGAGGTCTCCCATCATGTCAAAGCTCACCTTTGCCGCTACAGGCGATTCATTCATGACCAGGCCCGTCCCCGAGGGCGGCTACCCCGGACTAGAGGATATCAGGAGCGTCATCGCTTCCTGCGACGTGCGCTTCAACAATCTGGAGTTCACTGCTCACGACATGGAGGGCACTCCCGCCTCCGCCTCGGGCGGCACCTGGGCGATGTCCGAGCCCGAGATACTCGACGAGCTGAAGAGCTTCGGCTTCAACGTCTACAACTTCGCCAACAACCACACCCTCGACTACGGCGAGGACGGCCTGCTCGCGACCATAAGGCACCTCGACGAGCGCGGGATGGCGAACTTCGGCGCGGGCAAAGACCTGAGGGCTGCCTCCGCCCCCCTCTACCTCGAATTCAACGGCCAGACCGTCGCGTTCATAGGCGTAAGCGCTTCCATGAACGCCTTCAACCCCGCGGCGGATCCGACGCC
>JAEENW010000016.1 GCA_016283945.1 Bacillota bacterium | reverse complement strand
CGCTCGCGGCGCCCTTTGAGCGCCTCGCCCACGGCCCTTCTGACGCCGGGGTCCGAGGTGTAGATGTCGATGTAATTGATCCCTCTGCGGTCAGCGGCGTCTATGAGCTTGGACGCCATCCCGTAGTTCTCCTCGACGAAGCCCTCGCAGCCGAGGCCGATGACGCTGACCTTAAGGCCGGTGTTTCCAAGTGTTCTGTAGTCCATGGTCGTTCCTTTCTGTTACTGCTCCGCTCGCCGCCTCATGGCTTTGAGCAGCTCCTTCTGTCCGTCCGTGATCCTGTAGCTCTCCACGGCCTTCTGAATGGCCTTGTTGTGCGTCCAGCGGTCGAGCCTGCGGCCCTCGATGAAGGGAAGCGCCGCGTCCCACTGCTTGGCCAGGGCGGTCGCGAAGTACCAGGCGGTCATCATGTTCACGTAGTACTCGTCCGAGCGGACCGACGCGGCAAGCTCGAGGTACTCCGTAGAGAAACCGTCGTCCAGGAAATGCTGCATGAGCATCCCGATGCCGAAGCGCACGCTGTAGGTCTCGCCCGAGGCGATCCACGCCCTGATGCGCGGGAGCAGCTCCGCTCTGTGCTTTTTGAAGACCTTCGGCGAGAGCTGGTCGCAGGTCGCCCAGTTGTCTATGTATGGCAGGAAGCCCTCCGTGAGCTCCATGCAGAGCCCGAAGTCCTTCATCTCCGAGAGGATGAAGGCGTGCATCTGATTCTCCTCGAAGAGAGCGTGCGGCAGGTCTGAGAGCCAGCCGAGCAGGACTTCGGAGAGCTCTCCGTTCTTCGCGCCCCGCGCAGCGGTCTCCCCGCAGCCGGACAACGTACCCTTCAGGAGCTCCTTCGCGAGCTTCCTGAGCTCGGGGGTCCTGACCCCGATCATGCTCCATGGGTGCTCTCCCGGGATGAGCTTCGCCTGAAAATCCCTGTAAGCCGCGTCGCGGGCGGCGTACAGGCGCTTCCGGATCTCGCAGCCGATCAGAGCGGAATCGATGGATATCAGAGGCCGTGCGCCTGCGTGCGCAGTCGCGGAACAAATGGGCCCCGACGGCAGGGATCCCGAGGCGGCCTCGCTGCCTTCTCTGCCCTCTACGGACTTTAGCCTGCCGTCCGCGTCGTAGGAGACCCTGAGCCTTATGCCCGTCTTCCCCTCCAGAAGAGGCGTGAGGAAATAGCGGTCGCCCTCCCACATCGGGAGCTCAAGGGCTCTGTCTTTAGGGACCCACTCGAGGCTGCCCTCGCCGCTCTCGTCCCTCAGGCTTCCACCGAAGGCCGTGACGCGGTAAAGGAACATGCGCTCATCCTCCCACCTGTCGGATACGAAGTCTATAACTCCGGCTAGCTCCCAGTCGGCGGGTATGAGGCCCGTCTCCTCGAGCACCTCGCGGAGCATACACTCCTCCGGGCCCTCGCCCGGCTCGAATTTTCCGCCGACGCCGATCCACTTGCCCTCATTGAGGTCGTTCTTCTTCCTGTTTCTGTTCATGAGCAGGAGCTCGTCTCCCCGCTCTATGTATACCAGCGTGGTGTTCTTCATTGCTCTTCCTCTCCGCCCCTAAGCTTCCCTAGCACCTCGTAGATGACCGAGGTCTCATAGCCCAGCGACGCGAGCTTCCTCCCCGCTCTGGCGAGCAGCTTCTCCCGCTCGGCGCGTTCGAGCCCCTCGAGGCTCTTTCCGCGCAGCGCCCTCCTCGCCTCGGCGAGCGCCCTGTCGGTCTCGCTCATCTCAGCCTCCTCGAGCTCCGCCTTCACGGCCTGCTCGGCGACGGACTTCTCGACGCCCTTCTGCGCGAGCTCCCGCCTGATCCGGAGGCTTCCCTTACCCGAGCTCATCGCCCTCCGCGCGTAGGAGGCGGAGAAATCCTCGTCGGAGATATAGCCCCGCTCCCTGAGCTCGGCGACAGCTGCCGCGGCGTCCTCATCCGGATAGCCGTCCTTTATGAGCTTCGCCACGAGCTCTCCCGCGGCGAGGGCCTTCACGTCCAGATAACCGGCAGCCTTCTCCAGGGCGCTGAGCTTGAATGGAGCCTCGTAGTCGAGCGGCTCCCAGCTGATCTCGGGAGAGAGAGCTCTGCCCCAGAGAGGAGCATCGGCGCGTCCGGCAACCCCTGCCGGAGCATCGGCGCCCTCGGGACCCCCTGCCAGAGCACCAGCGCCATCACTCTCCGCCGGCAGGCAGAGTGCTGCCTTCATCCCCGCCGGCGCCTTTATCAAAAGCAGCCTCGCGGGAGGATAGCCCCTGCGGCTCACGACCGGGACGAAGTCCATATCCTCCCCTATGACGGAGAAGCTCGAGGCGCCGAGCCTCAGCCCCTCGCCGCAGAACTTCATGTAGCTCTCCTTGGCGGTCCATATGCTGAGGAAGGCCGAGCGCCACTCGGAATCCACGCCCTCGAGGGCATTCAGATAAGCCTTTTCCAGGGGATGCAGGGCTCCCGCGGTCTTGCGGTTGACGTAGCGGTCGCCCTCCTCTATGTCGAAGCCGACCGGGAGCTCGGAGACGCAGGCCGCCCAGTGCAGCGGGGTGTCCGACACCGAAACGTAGCCCTCCTCGAGGCGCGGAGCGCCGTTCTCCCCATGGCTGAGCCCCGGGATGATGCTCTCCGATTCGTAGAGCCGGCCTTTGAGTTTTCTGAGATAATAGATCTTCATACTACCAGATTTTAACTGTTTCGCGCGGCAGTGTCAACTTGCGCGCCCCGGGGAGGATCGTCACAGACGGCGAGGCATCGCAGCCCTCGCCGCCTTCCCCGTCCTGTCAAAAAACTTCCTCAAGCCGTCAAGTGGTGTACACTTTCACGCGCTAAAGTGATATAATTACTTTTAACTGTACTAAGAAAAACCATCCGGTCAGTTTTCACGAAAGGAATCAAGCCATGCCCGCAACATCCAGATTCAAAAACGCGGAAAACGACGCGCTGTTCGAGGCCATGCTCGCGCTCAGGGATCTAGACGAGGCCTACGCCTTCTTCGAGGACCTGCTCACGATCAAGGAGCTCAAGGACATCTCGCAGCGCTGGCAGGTCGCGCGCCTGCTGAGCGAAAAGAAGACCTACTCTGAGATAGCCGCCATGACCAAGGCGAGCGCGGCCACGATAAGCCGCGTCAACAAGTGCCTGGAGTACGGCGCGGGCGGCTATACGCTGATGCTCGAAAGGAGTAAGAAATGCCCCCTCGCGGACCCGGAAGAGGTTTCATGACAGAAGAGGAGAAGCAGAGCGTTCCCAAGGTGACTAAGGAACTGCTCGTCAGGGTCTTCTCCTATCTAAAGCCCTATTGGAAGCAGATGGCGCTCGTGCTGCTCGCCATCACCGTCTCGTCGTTCTTCGGCCTGCTGCCCTCGGTGCTGACAGGAAAGATCATCGACGACGGACTGATCGCGAGGGACCTCGACGCCCTCGTGAAGCTCATACTGCTGTCTCTGGCGGTCACCTTCGCGGCGAACCTCATAGGCGTGCTCGAGAGCTACCTCAACACCTGGATAGCGCAGCACATCACCTTCGACATGCGCAACCAGATGTACCGCCACCTGCAGAGCATGTCGCAGCGCTTCTTCACGAGCAACAACCAGGGCGACATCATCACCCGCATGACCTCCGACATCTCGGGCGTGCAGCAAGTGATCACGAGCACATTCACGAGCATACTGTCCAACTCGATAACGCTGGTCGTGGCGGTCATCGCGATGTACCGCAAGAACTGGATACTCGCGACCATGGGCATCATCATCGTTCCGCTCTTCACGATCCCCACGAGGGCCGCGGGCAAGACCCGCTGGAACCTCACGCGGGAGTCGCAGGCGGCCAACGACGAGATCAACGGCATACTCAACGAGACCCTCTCCGTGAGCGGCCAGCTGCTGGTCAAGCTCTTCGGCAAGGAGGACTACGAGTACGGCAAGTACGAGGCCGCGAACCGCAGGATGATAGACCTCAACGTCAAGGAGTCCATGGCGGGACGCTGGTTCAGGGTCGTGATCACGACCTTCACCTCCATCGGGCCCATGCTGCTCTACTTCGTGGGCGGCCTTCTGATCATGCGCTACGACGCGGATCTGAGCGTAGGCGACATCACCGTTCTCGTCGCGCTGCTCGGCAGGATGTACGGGCCGGTCAACTCCCTGCTCAACATCCAGGTCGACTGGCTGCGCTCCATGGCCCTCTTCACGAGGATATTCGACTACTTCGACATGCCGGTCGAGATAAAGAACGCTCCGGACGCGATCGTCCCGGAGAGCGCCAGCGGCGCCGTCGAGTTCGACCACGTGAGCTTCGGCTACGACGAGAGCCGCCTCATACTCAAGGACGTGAACTTCAAGCTCGAGAGCGGAAGGAGCATAGCCATAGTCGGCCCCTCCGGCAGCGGCAAGAGCACCATAGTCAACCTCATCCCGAGACTCTACGACGTGAGCGGCGGTTCGGTACTCTTCGACGGCACCGACGTGCGCAAGCTCGACCTCGGCTTCCTCAGGGAGAACGTCGGCATGGTGAGCCAGGAGACCTACCTCTTCAACGGCACCATACGCGAGAACCTGCTCTACGCCAAGCCCGACGCGACGCAGGAGGAGATCGAGGAGGCATGCAGAAAGGCCAATATCCACGACTTCATCGCCTCGCAGGAGAAGGGCTACGACACCGAGGTCGGAAACCGCGGCCTCAAGCTCTCAGGCGGCGAGAAGCAGAGGATATCGATCGCGAGAGTCCTGCTCAGAGACCCCGCCCTTCTGATCTTCGATGAGGCGACCTCCGCCCTCGACTCCATCTCGGAGGCGAAGATACAGGAGGCCATAGACCCGCTTATCGACTCGAGGACCTCGATACTGATCGCGCACAGGCTCTCGACCATACTGGCGGCTGACGAGATCATAGTCGTCAAGGACGGCGAGATCGTCGAGCGCGGCACCCACAAGGAGCTCGTCAAGGCGGGCGGAGTATACACGGAGCTCTACGAGACGCAGTTCAAGGCGGGGCTCGAGCACCTGGCTCCCGAACCGCCCGAGCGCCCGCGGCCCCACAGGGATTACAAGCTCAGGGAGGGCTGATGAACAATACCAAATGAACGAATTCACCCCAAAGAAAAAACTCTCGACATTTCAGATCATAATACTGGGCTTTCTGGGCACGATACTGCTCGGAGCCCTCGTGCTCATGCTCCCGTTCTCCTCGAGGAGCGGCGAGTGGACCCCCTTCGGGGACGCCCTCTTCACCTCGACCTCGGCGGTCTGCGTGACAGGACTCATCGTCAAGGACACCGCGACCTACTGGTCGGCCTTCGGCCAGGCCGCGATACTGACCATGATACAGATCGGCGGCCTCGGCATCGTGACCGTCACGGCATTCATAGCGATCATCTCAGGTCGGAAGATCTCCCTGCTCCAGAGGAACCTCCTGCAGGACAGCATCGCCGCTCACCAGATAGGCGGCATAGTGCGCATGACGCAATTCATCTTCAGGATGGCTTTCGCGACCGAGCTGCTCGGGGCGCTTATCATGCTGCCGAGCTTCTACTCGGCCTTCGGAAAGCGGGGCATATGGATGGCCTTCTTCCACTCGATCTCGGCATTCTGCAACGCGGGCTTCGACGTCATGGGCGCCGATGGCGGGGAGTTCTCCTCCCTCACCTATCTCGCCTCAAGCCCCGGGGTCGTGATCCCGATCTGCCTGCTCATAATCTCGGGAGGACTCGGCTTCCTGACCTGGGACGACGTCTTCGTGCATAAGCTGGACATCAAGCGCTACAGGATGCAGAGCAAGGCCATACTGCTCTGCAACCTGATCCTGATCGCGGTCCCCGCCCTTCTCTTCTTTTTCTCGGACTTCGCGGCACAGCCCATGAAGGAGAGGCTGCTGCTCTCGGGCTTCCAGGCGATAACGCCGAGAACGGCCGGCTTCAACACCGCGGAATTTTCGTCCATGACAGGAGCCGGGCGCGCGGCTATAATATTCCTGATGTTCATAGGAGGATCGCCGGGCTCTACCGCCGGCGGGATGAAGACCACCACCCTCGTGGTGCTCTACGCGACCGCCGCGGCGTCCATAAGGCGCAGGAAGAACCTGCAGATCTTCGGGCGCAGGATAGAGGACGAGACCATCAAGAACGCCGGCACCCTGCTGGTGCTCTACCTCAGCCTCGCCTTCGCAGGAGCGCTCGTGATAAGCCTCACGGAGGGACTTCCGGTCGACGCCTGCATTTTCGAGACCGCCTCTGCCATAGGCACCGTGGGCCTTACCCTCGGCATAACGCCCTCGCTGGGTGCCCTCTCGCGCGTCATACTGATGTGCTTCATGTTCTTCGGAAGAGTCGGCGGACTCACCCTGATGTTCGCCGCCATAAGCAACGCCGGCGCGGAGGTCTCCAAGGCCCCCGTCGAAAAGATAAGCGTCGGCTAGCGATATATACCCGCGCCCGCCCGCGGGCGCCTTTCAAAGGAGGAAATAATGAAATCTGTACTTCTGATCGGACTCAACCATCTCGGATCCATGCTCGCCGCCCAGTTCCAGAAGCTTGGGCACGAGGTGCTGGCCGTGGACATAGACGAGGAGCGCGTCAACAACATACTGCCCTACGTCACCGACGCCCAGATAGGCGACAGCACCAACGAGATCTTCCTGAGGTCGCTTGGCATCAACAACTTCGACGTGTGCTTCGTGACCATAGGCGAGGATTTCCAGAGCTCGCTTGAGACCACCTCGCTGCTCAAGGAGCTGGGCGGAAAGCTCGTCGTCTCCAGGGCCGACCGGGACGTGCAGACCAAATTCCTGCTGCGCAACGGCGCCGATGAGGTCATCAATCCGGAGAAGCAGATCGCGGAATGGGCGGTCATCCGCTATGCCTCCGATCATGTGCTGGATTATATCAAACTGGATGAGGAGCACGCGATCTTTGAAGT
>JAEENW010000157.1 GCA_016283945.1 Bacillota bacterium | reverse complement strand
TCACCCGCCTTCGCGAGGTCGAAGACCTCCTTAGCCGTGATCTCGGGGAGCTCCGCGAGCGCTCCCCCGCAGCCCGCCGCGACTGCCCTATTCGCGACCCGCGCTATGCCGGTCGCGGAGGCGTACTGCTCCATGCAGCCGTGCCCGCCGCAGCCGCAGGCCTCAGGCTCGTCCGGCTCGACGCAGATGTGGCCGAGCTCGCCGCCGAGCCCGTGGACCCCGCTGATGAGCCTTCCGCCGCTTATGACGGCGCCGCCTATCCCCGTGCCGAGTATCGCGAATACCGCGTCGCCGCAGCCCTTGCCCGCGCCCTGCCAGAGCTCGCCGAGGGCGGCGTAGTTCGCGTCGTTGCCCGCCGCGACCCTGACGCCGCTGAGGCGCATTTCAAGCTCCTTCGCCGGCCAGACCCCGTAGATCCCGAGGTTGACTGCCTTTTCGAGCATCCCGTCAGCCGTAACAGGCCCCGGGACGCTTATTCCCGCGGCGCAGCCCTCGAGCGCGACGCCGTTCTCCGCGGCGATCTTCGCGCAATGCTCCGCGATCAGATCGAAGAGCGCTGCCGCGTCGCCGTACGGGGTCTTGAAGGACGTGCTCGAGACGAGCGTCCCCTCCGCGGTGAACAGTCCGAGTTTGACGGTCGTGCCGCCGATATCGATTCCTATAACATGTCTCATCTGTCGTTCTCCTGGATCAGGCTGTATCATTTGCGTCCGCGGACTATCATCGTCACGGACAGCTCCGTATCCCATTGTTTTATCCCCGCGCGCAGGAGGCGCAGGCGCTCGTCGTACCTGGCGTTGACCGCCGAGGCCGCCCTCTCCCCGCCGGCCGAACGAGCCGAGCGGATCGCTTCCAGGTCGCTCTGCCGCGCCGCTTCTATCATCGCTTCCGCCATCTCCGGAGCTGTGTCCTTGGCGTCCGGCGTGAGATGGATCAGCGCGTAATCTGCCGTCACGTCCGAAAAACCGTAGCGCTCCATGGCCGCGGGCAGCTTCGCCTCCGACAGGCGGTAAGCGCCGACGCCGTTCCTCTCAAGCCAGCCGTCCGCCTGCGGGACACGATCCCAAAACTCCTTCTCAATCTCGGTAATTTCAAGGCAGGGAGCGGTGCAGCGCAGAGCCTTCCTCGCAGAAAGGCAGAGGCAGATGCCGCCGGGCTTGAGCACGCGCAGCTGTTCTCCCCAGAACACTGCAGGCTCGATGTGCTCCTGGACCGTATATGAGACCGTCACGTCGAACTCCGCGTCCCCGAAGGGGAGCCTCGCGGCGTCTCCTTCGACGAACTCAACGCCCGGGACGTTCTCCCTCGCGAAGGCGATGAAGCGGCTGTCGCGGTCTATCCCGGTGATCCGCGCCTTCGGATACCATCTGTGCAGCGACTCGGCGAGCGCACCGGGGCCGCAGCCTATCTCCAGTATCCTCAGCTCCCGGGTCCCGTCCAGACCGAAGGTCTTCCGGTAGCGCTCGAAGAAGCGATCGTGGAACCGCAGCCTGCGGCTCAGATAAAGGGTCATGACTCCCTGCACGTTTTCTGACCAGAACTCGTTCATATGCCTCCGCGCCGGCCTCTATCCGGGCAACTCATGTCTTTTATGTGATTATATCATACCGCGGGCGCCGCGCCGTGATATGATGATCAGGAAGACGAAGGCTTTCTCCGTGAGGCGGAGGCCTTACGGAAGATATCTCACCGGAGGAAAGATGGAGATCGATACCTTTCTGCTGCTCGCCGCGGCGGTCCTGATGCTCACGAGCTTCGGGGTGCAGTACCTGCTCCTCGAAAGATGCGCCAGCCGCGCTCTGCGTACGCTTCCCTGGATGATGCCCCTTTCGCTCGCCGTGCTAGCGATATGCTCGCTGGTGTTTCACTGGGGCGGGGGCGGCTGGCTCGACCTCAGCGCGCTCTTCGCGCTGGTCCTCGGAGCAGGGGCTGTCTGCTGCGCCGCAGCGATAGGGCTCGCACACCTCGTGCACTTCCTCGTGAGGAGAGCGCAGGAGGAATAGACCTGAGGGACGGAAAAGGCGCTGTCCGCGCCTGCCGGCAGAGACCGGAGCGGCAGGATGCGGACGATACGGACGAAACAAAGCGGCCCCGCGGAGCGATTCCGCAGGGCCGTTTTTTATATGCTTTGTTTAATCGGTTAATAACGATGGCAGCTTGATACAGCCGCGTTTTCGCGCATCATTCCCGCGGGATAGCCCCTGCGCGCCGAGGTCTGGAGCCTTCTCCTGCCGCGCGCGCTGCGCCTAACCCTCGTAGTGCGCGGCGACCTTCTCGAGATACTCGATGATGGACAGGTGCTGCGGGCAGACGCTCTCGCACTGGCCGCACTTCAGGCAGTCACTCGGCTTGCCGTGCTGGGAAGCGAGGTTCTGGAAGTTGGTGAAGTTGACCGTCCAGCCCTTCTCCTCGAGATCCTCCCTCATGTCCTCGTTGTAGATCGAGAAGTACTGCGGGATGGCGATGCCCATCGGGCAGCCCTCGGTGCAGTAGGAGCAGCCGGTGCAGGGGACGGCGATCTGCGAGTTGATGATCTCGGCCGCTTTGACGCAGAGCTGCCTCTGCTCCTCGCTGAGCGGCTCGAAGCTCTCCATGTAGCTGAGGTTGTCCTCCATCTGAGCGACCGTGCTCATGCCGGAGAGAACGACCATCACGCCGGGGAGGCTCGCCGCGAAGCGGATCGCCCAGCTCGGGGCGGACATGTCCGGCTCGGCAGCCTTGAAGAGCTGCTCGGCTTCATCGGGAAGCTTCGCGAGGGTTCCGCCCTTGACGGGCACCATGACGACGACCGGCTTGCCGTGACGGACCG
>JAEENW010000156.1 GCA_016283945.1 Bacillota bacterium | reverse complement strand
AAATTCGGCGGCGGCGGCTACAAGGTCTCCGGCGGCCTGCACGGCGTAGGCGCCTCGGTCGTCAACGCGCTCTCCGAGAGCATGACCGTCGAGAGCATGAGGGACGGCAAGATCTGGCGCCAGACCTACTCCAGAGGCAAGGTCACCAGCCCCGTCACCGCGGTGGGCGAGTGCGGAAACAAGACCGGCTGCCACACCGTGTTCAAGCCGGACCCCGAGATCTTCGACGAGACCGAGTTCAGCTTCGACACCCTGCAGTCCAGACTCAGGGAGATGGCCTTCCTCAACAAGGGGATCAGGATCACGCTCAGTGACGAGCGCGGCCCCAAGAAAAAGAAGGAGGTCTATCACTACGAGGGCGGCATCAGGGAGTACGTTGCCTTCCAGAACCAGAACAAGACCCCGATCCACGACAGCGTCATCTACTTCGAGAGCGTCAAGAAGGACCGCGAGGTCGAGGTCGCGATGCAGTGGACCGACTCCTACAGCACCGACAACATCTACTCCTACGCCAACAACATCCACACCATAGAGGGCGGCGCTCACGAGGTGGGCTTCAAGACCGCGCTCACCAGGGTGTTCAACGAGTACGCCAGAAAGGTCAAGATCCTCAAGGAGAAGGATCCCGACATGGGCGGAGACGACATACGCGAGGGCCTCACCGCCGTCGTGTCGGTCAAGCTCACCGATCCCCAGTTCGAGGGCCAGACCAAGACCAAACTCGGAAACGCCGATATGAGGACTCTGACCGACTCCGTCACCAAGGAGGAGCTCATGGCCTTCCTCGAGGAGAACCCGAGCCAGGCCAAGGCCATAGTCGACAAGGCTCTGAGGGCCTTCAAGGCCAGAGAGGCCGCGCGCAAGGCGAGGGATACCGTCCGCAAGGGCGCCCTCGAGTCCACCAGCCTCCCCGGAAAGCTCGCCGACTGCTCCGAGAAGGATCCTGCTCTCTCTGAGATCTTCATCGTTGAGGGAGACTCAGCGGGCGGCTCCGCCAAGGAGGGCAGGGACAGAAAGACCCAGGCCATACTCCCGCTGAGGGGCAAGATCCTCAACGTAGAGAAGGCCTCGCAGCACAAGATGCTCAGCTCCGACACGATCAAGGACATGATCACCGCCTTCGGCTGCGGCATCGGCGACCAGTTCAACATAGACAAGCTCAGATACCACAAGATCATCATCATGAGCGATGCGGACGTCGACGGAGCGCACATCAGGACCCTGATGCTCACGCTCTTCTTCAGGCACATGCCCGAACTGATCGAGGGCGGCTACGTCTACGCGGCCCAGCCCCCGCTCTTCAGGGTCAAGTGCGGCAACGAGATCCGCTACACCTACTCCGACAGGGAGCAGGAGAAGGTGCTCGCCGAGTACGCCAAGTCCGGCAGAAAGGTCGACATCCAGCGCTACAAGGGACTCGGAGAGATGGACGCGACCCAGCTCTGGGAGACCACCATGGATCCCAAGACCCGCACCCTGGTGCAGATAACGGTCGAGGACGTCGCAGCGGCGGACCAGATCTTCACGACCCTCATGGGCGACAAGGTCCCGCCCCGCAGGCAGTTCATCGAGGAGAACGCCCAGTACGCGACGCTCGACGTATAGGGCTTGAAGGAAGGGCGCCGGGCTCATCCCGGAGCTCTTAAAAGGCCTGCCGCCCCGGGCGGCTGAGCAGCTTTAAGGAGAACAGAAATGGCAGAAAAACAGCAGGAGATCACCGGCGAGAAGATACTCCAGCACGAGATATACGAGGAGATGAAGCGCTCGTACATCGATTACTCGATGAGCGTCATAGTCGCGAGAGCTCTTCCGGACGCGAGGGACGGACTCAAGCCCGTCCACCGCAGGATACTCTACGGAATGAGCACCCTCGGAAACACGCCGGACAAGCCCCACAAGAAGTCGGCCCGTATCGTCGGAGAGGTAATGGGAAAGTTCCACCCCCACGGCGACACGTCTATATACGACGCCATGGTCAGGCTCGCGCAGCCCTGGAACATGAGGTATCCCCTCGTCGACGGGCACGGCAACTTCGGCTCCATGGACGGAGACGGCGCCGCGGCCTCCAGGTACACCGAGGCCAGGATGGCTCCCTTCGCGCTCGAGATGCTCAGGGACATCGACAAGGACACCGTCGACTTCGTCCCCAACTACGACGGCGAAGAGGAGGAGCCCGCGGTACTTCCCTCCAGGTTCCCGAACCTGCTCGTCAACGGCTCCAACGGTATCGCGGTAGGAATGGCCACGTCCATCCCGCCCCACAACCTCCGCGAGGTCATAAAGGGCACTGTGCAGCTCATCTCGCACCCTGACCTCAGCAGCGAGGAGCTGATGAAGTACATCAAGGGTCCGGACTTCCCGACCGGAGCGACCATAGTCGGCCGCAGCGGGATACGCGAGGCCTACACCACCGGCCAGGGCAAGGTCAAGATCCGCGCCAAGGCCTCGATGGAGGAGGGCTCCAGAGGCACGGTCTCCATCGTGTTCACCGAGATCCCCTACGGCGTCAACAAGGCCGTGATGATCTCCAAGATCGCCGAGCTCGTGCGCGACAAGAAGCTCGACGGCATCAGGGACATCCGCGACGAGTCCTCCAAGGGAGAGGTCCGCGTTGTCATAGACCTCAAGAAGGACACCAACCCGAGGGTCATGCTCAACAGGCTCTATAAGCACACCGAGCTCGAGAGCAACTTCAGCATCATCATGATCGCCCTCGTGGACGGAAAGCCCAAGCTCCTCACCCTCAGGGACGCGCTGCTCGAGTACATCGCCCACCAGAAGGAGGTCCTCACCAGGAGGACCCGCTACGACCTCGCCAAGGCGGAGGCCAGGGCTCACATACTCGAAGGTTACATCATAGCTCTCGACAACATCGACGAGGTCATCAAGACCATCAGGGAAGCCTACGACGACGCCAGGGAGAGGCTGATGAAGCGCTTCGGTCTCTCGCAGATCCAGGCCCAGGCAATACTGGACATGCAGCTGAGGAGGCTGCAGGGACTCGAGCGCGACAAGATCGAGGCCGAATACGCCGATCTCCAGAAGAAGATCGCCTACTACAAGAGCCTGCTCGCCGACGAGACCCTGCTCATGGGAGTGGTCAGGGACGAGCTCATCGAGATCGCCGGCAAGTGGGGCGACGACCGCCGGACCGAGATCATCGCCGACGAGGGCGAGCTCGACGAGTCCGAGCTCATCGAGGAGGAAGACGTGGTTGTCACGATCTCCCACCTCGGCTACATCAAGAGGGTCAGCGCCGACACCTACAAGACCCAGAAGCGCGGCGGCAAGGGCATCACCGGCCAGGCCACGAGGGAGAACGACTTCGTCCGCCATCTGGTGAGCTGCTCCACGCACGACACGCTCTCCGTGTTCACCAACTGCGGCAGGGTCTATACCATAAAGGCCTACGAGATCCCCGAGGCGGCCAGGACCGCGAAGGGCACTCCGGCCATCAACTTCCTCAACATGATGCAGCATGAGCGCATCACGAGCGTGCTCCCGTACAGGCCCTCCGACGAGGACAAGTTCCTCATCGCCGTGACCAAGAACGGCCTCATAAAGAAGACCCCGATCTCCGAGTTCGTCACCAACAGGCGCACCGGCCTCGTCGCGATCAAGCTCAGGGAGGGCGACGAGCTCGTCGGCATCAAGGAGAGCACCGGAAGCTCCACCGTCATCATCGTCACCGCTCAGGGCAAGTCCATCAGCTTCAGCGAGGAGGACGTACGCCCGATGGGCAGGGCGGCCAGCGGAGTCAAGGCCATCGAGCTCGCCAAGGGAGACCGCGTGGTCTCCATGGAGCTCGCCGAGAAGAGCGAGGAGCTCCTGGTCGTCACCAAGAACGGCTACGGCAAGCGCTCCCCCGTCAAGGAGTACAGGATACAGACCAGGGGCGGCAAGGGCCTCCTGACCTACGACAAGACCAAGTTCGACAAGACCGGAGAGCTCATAGGAGCCATGACGGTCAGGGACGACGACGAGGTCTTCCTCATCAACAGCGACGGCGTCATCATCAGGATCAGCGCGTCGGAGGTCTCCAGGCTCGGGCGCACGACTCAGGGCGTCAAGATCATGAAGGTCGAGGGCGACACCGAGATCGTGGCCATGGCCAGAGCCCCGCGCGAGGAGGCTGAGGATCCCGAGGGCGGAGAGCCCGCAGGAAAGCCCGCGGGAAAGGGCAAGGCCGCCAGGGAAACCGAAGACGACGGAGACGAGCAGATCAGCCTGATCCAGTAAGGAGGACAGCATGAAGAGAGTCTTTTCGGGCGTGCAGCCCACAGGAAACATCCACATCGGAAACTACCTCGGCGCTCTCAAGCAGTTCGTCGAGCTGCAGGACGACAACGAGTGCTTCTACTGCATAGTTGACGAGCACGCGATCACCGTTCCGCAGGATCCCAAGGAGCTCAAAAAGCACATACTCGACGTAGCCGCGCTCTACATCGCGATCGGCATCGATCCGAAGAAGTCCGTGGTCTTCGTCCAGTCGCAGGTCCCGGCCCACGCCGAGCTCGGCTGGATACTCACCTGCGTCTCCAACACCGGCGAGCTCTTCCGCATGACCCAGTTCAAGGCCAAGAGCCACGGCCAGGAGTCCGTCGGGACCGGCCTTCTGACCTACCCGGCGCTCATGGCTGCCGACATTCTGCTCTACGACACCGACATCGTGCCCGTTGGCAACGACCAGAAGCAGCACATCGAGCTCACCAGGGACCTCGCCATCCGCGTCAACAACCGCTACGGCAAGACCTTCGTCGTGCCTGACGGCCGCTTCCTCAAGACCGGAGCCCGCATCATGGCGCTCGACGACCCGACCGCCAAGATGAGCAAGAGCGCGGTCAACGAGATGAGCCGCATCTCCCTGCTCGACGAGCCCTCCAAGATCAAGAAGGCCATCATGCGCGCGACCACCGATTCCGAGGGCAGCGTGCGCTTCGACATCGAGAACAAGCCCGGCATCAGCAACCTCCTGAGCATCTACAGCGCCTTCTCCGGCACGCCCATCGAGGAGCTCGAGCGTCAGTACGAGGGCCATGGCTACGGCGACTTCAAAAAGGATCTCGTCGAGATCACCGTGAACGCGCTGAACCCGATACGCGAGCGCTTCCAGGAGATCAGGTACTCCCAGGAGCTCGTGGACAGCCTCAGGGACGGCGCGGAGAGAGCGGACGCCATCGCAGTCAAGACCATGGAGAGAGTCAGAGACAGGCTCGGAATGGGGATCTAAGAAATGTCAAAGATGAGATTGGGAGTCATATTCGGCGGCAAGTCCACCGAGCACGAGGTCTCCAGGGTCTCGGCCGCGCACGTCATCGAGGCGGCCGACCCCGATAAGTACGATATAGTCAAGATAGGCATCACGCCGCAGGGCAAGTGGCTGCTCTACGAGGGGCCGACCGAAGCCATGCGCGACGGCAGCTGGCAGGCAAGGGCGGAGGCCGATCTCGCGTCCGATCCGGAGCGCTTCGGCTTCAGCGTAGTCGGAAGCGCCGGAAGGCAGCTGAAGGACATGATAGACTTCGCTCTGCCAATACTCCACGGCGTAAACGGCGAGGACGGCAGCGTCCAGGGACTCCTGCAGATAGCCGACATCCCCTACGGAGGCAGCGGCATTGCGGGCTCCGCCGTGGCGATGGACAAGATCACCGCCAAGCGCGTCATGGACGCCGTCGGCATCCCCCAGACCCCGTACATAGCCTTCCTCAGCAGCGAGGTGAGCCCCGAGCTCGAGGCGCGCATCAACGCGGAGCTCCGCTATCCGGTGTTCATCAAGCCCGTAAACATGGGCTCATCCGTCGGGATCAGCAAGGTCAAGACCCCCGCAGAGCTCATGCCCGCGATAGAGTTCGCCGCCCGCTTCGACAGCCGCCTGCTCGCCGAGCAGGGCGTCGACTGCAGGGAGATCGAGGTCGCCGTCATGGGCAACGACGAGCCGAAGGCCTTCGCCCTCGGTGAGATCATAGTCGGCGCGGAGTTCTACGACTACGACGACAAATACACGAACGGCGTCAGCCATCCCGAGATCCCGGCGAAGATCGAGCCGGAGCTCAGGGACAGGATACTGAGGCTCGCCGAGGAGGCCTACAAGGCCATGGGCTGCGAGGGCTTCTCCCGCTGCGACTTTATGGTCGACCGCGGTACCGGCGAGGTCTTCATCAACGAGATCAACACCATCCCCGGCTTCACGCCCATAAGCATGTTCCCCATGCTCATGCAGAGCGCCGGCGTGAGCTACAGCGAGATCATCGACCGCATCGTAGAGCTCGGGCTCGAGCGCTTCCGCCGCAGGACCGCCCTGCAGAGCGCGAGGATGTAGGGGAGGGCGGCATTTCCGCCGGCGGGCGCAGGCTTTGGACCGCTCGATGCCCGAGCGACAAAACTGTTGACATTCCGCCGGAACAAATGTATATTATTTTGTGCTGTTGAAAAACGGCGCATCCGGGTGTAGCGCAGATGGTAGCGTGCTTGGTTCGGGACCAAGAGGCCGTGGGTTCAAATCCCGCCACTCGGACCACAGGCTTGAAACTTCAAGGGTTTCAAGCCTTTTTGTTTATTTTCGACCTCTTTGCAGGCCTCTTGGCTATTTCTTTGAAAAAGGAGGTAACCAAGTTGCCAAAATGAAGCAGTTTCGTATCAAGTATGAACCAACTTTGGAACAACTTTTTAACAACTTTCTAACATCTCGCGAAGTACTTGGAGTGCAAGAAAAACCATTAAAACTTATAATGCCCATTTTCAAGCAATGTCTCACTATCTGGATCCTAATGAACCAATCTCACAATTCCAAAAGAGCGAGATTGAAGAGATGATTGTGAAAATGAGAGCAATAAAAAATGGCGGACGCCAGCCTCGTAGATACCATAGGTCTTGCTTACAGTATCTTTAAAGCCAGCGTCCGCAATTTATTATCATATTTTAGCAGCCCAGAAATAGACCGATAATCAAAGAGGTCCTAAAAGAATTTAGGTTTGATAATCAGAGATATTTTGTGATGGTACCCTGATCTGTATAATAGTCTCTCCCAACCTGCATACCGTTACGAGCGTAACTGATTGAGACTTTCCTGTCGCCTCCTAAACTCATATATACTCTGACCTTTTGGCCCATACCACCAGTCATATAAGCATAATGCTGATAGACAGTATCGGGATCATTCACGAAATACATCATGTTTGGCAGCATACCGAGATCGATACTGTCATATGTTCCAGAAGAGGAAGAATCGCTATCATAACCGAGTTCTTCCATTTCCCGCATTGCCTCTTCCATCCTTTCTCTTCTATCCGTTGCCTCTTTTTCTGCCTTAGCGACAGCATAGTCTTTATTTATCTCCATCAACTGTTTGTATGCAGAATCATACAGTTCTTTCGCCTCTTTTAACCATTGTTCATATTCCTTCTGATCTTTTACGAGGATCTGTTTTTCATTATGATCCTTGACAAGTATATTAATGATACGCTTTACTTCTTCTGTATATTCTTTATACCTTACTTCCTTAATGCCAAGCTTTATAACCTTAGTGTCGCTGTAGTCTCCCAAACTACCCACGACGCTATTCCTTCTACCTCTTACTGTTTCGTACCACTCACGAAAATCCATTCTTGCCAACATTTTAGCATTGTCATATTTACCAACAAGAGAGTTGAATACACTGTACGCCTCACTGTATCTCCCCGCGTTATGCCATTTTTTCGCTATTTCGTATCTTTCTTCAGGAGACCCCTTCACGCTCTTCTTTTTATCTTCCTCTTCTTTTCTTATCCGTTCATTGAACTCTCTTTCTTTTCTCTCCCTCTCTTTGTCACTCGCTTTGTTAATCGCTCTCAATTCCCTTGCTTTTTTATTAAACATGTCATAAATAATTATCACAATGTTAGCGACAATAATAAAACCTATAAAAATCAAAATGGCACGCCAAATCTTATTTGCCAGCAACGCTTTCATGAACTCCATTAATTCTTCCTCCAAAAATGCGCATCAGTAATGCTTTTTCATATATTATAAACTGTTTCTTGTTCAAGTCGAGTGAAAGACGCCATTCCAGAAGTTGGGCCGAAATAGGCTCTTACTACCTTAATATAAAACCCCGCAATTTCAACAATTGCGGGGTTTTTGCCTGAATTTTCAAACGCACCAAATATGTCGCATTATACTGGGTAGAATAACAATATAAAAGTGGGGATGTCTGGAATGGCATAATGGATTGCACCTATTATCCGATTGGCTATCACTACTGGAAAGGTCCATTGGTTGAGAAAATCAAAACTTGCGTTGAGATTTGACGAAAAAACGAAGATTAAAACTGAAGGGTAACAGCATTATGAAAGCAGAAAAGATCATTGTGTCAACAACCGAAATTGAGCTCGAAATTGCGGAGGTTACGCTGTTGTCAGCGGAAGAGCACAAGCTCTACAAAGAACGTATACCGGCGGTTCATTGCTGGTGGTGGTTACGGTCACCGGGCGGAGGCATCGATCGTGCCGAAAATGTGCGGAGCGAAGAAACGACAGATTTCCGCGGGGATCTTGTCGTTCACGGCAGTTGTGCTGTGCGTCCTGTGTTGAAGATCCACAATCTTCCAGCTGCGAACCTTAAGGTCCTGGACCGATTCATTCTTGCTGAACATACATGGACAGTCATCTCTGAGGATCTGGCCATATGCGACGACACCGTCGGGAAGACATGCTTTCGTGAGGATTGGAGAGCAGAAGATGCCAATGTCTTTGAAGTGTCAGATATCAAAGGATGGCTTATAGTCTGGTCCCAGGTAAATAGAATAATCGAGCAACTTCTCCCAGCACAGTGATTCACATGGCAGTTCGAGCAGCGCTGCCGGGAGCGCAGGTAAACACCCTCCGCAAATAATCTTTGCGGCGTTTGCCCGTCCATTGCAAGCGCTCTTTGATAGACTTAGGTGTACAATGAAGCTACACTGACCGTACAAAAATCGCTAAAGGAGCGTTCGGATGGAACTCGGAAAGAACATCGCTGAGATACGAAAGGAACACGGGCTCACGCAGGAGGATCTGGCGGAGATCTGCAGTGTAACGCGGCAGACTATCTCGAACTGGGAAAACGGCAAAAGCTGCCCCGATCTTGAGACCCTCGTCCTCATCAGCGACACGTTTGACGTCTCTCTGGACGCAATGCTGAAAGGAGACAGAAAAATGGTCAGTGAGATCTCTCAGGAGCAAAAGCGGGGAAAGCACTTCGCGTTTAAGATCGCGGCAGCGATCGCCGCCACGGCGGCGGTACTGCTCGGAGCTTATGCCTTTGCCTATATGCACGAGAGCTATATCCCCTTCGACGAGAGCGGGATCTCGGCAACAGACAGCGGAACAGTGTATACCGACAGGAACTACAGCTGCTTTTACGGTCACTCATACGTGTCGGAGACTGACGGAGACGAGCAGCACCTCGTTGAGTTCATATATCTTACCGGCAGCATATACTCGCAATACCTCGAGAAAAAGCCGGAAAAGCTGCTCACGATCGCGAGCTACTCCGAAGCGCAGGGGCAGACCGAGGAGAACGGCAGGATCCTGAACTACATCGTCACGGAGGTCTACTACCTGCCGGAGAGCTACGTGAAAGAACTGGGGCTGCAGAAGGGAAAACACGCGCAGCTGATCCCGGTGAACGCTTCAGAGCCGGAAGCTCAGGCGCTGATCCGGCAGATAAAGGAGGATTCCGTCCTGCTGTGGAAGAGACCGTAGCCGCGCCTGATGCCGGCGCGTCATCCATAGAGGAGAGCTTTTAGAGAGGACTTTCGTCCTCTCTTTTGTTATGCAGTCAAATTACTGTATAATGGGAGCGAACGCGGGATGCTGCCGCGGGGCGCAGGACCCGGGCGGCAGACCGGATCGGAGGGACCGATGTTCGCGGACGCTATAGAAAAGGTCGGGGATTTCACCCGGCCGGTCAAGTTCATAACGAGGCTCTACGGGGAGAAAGCGGTGATGCCGGGGCTCGCGACGCTGTTTTTCGTCAACGACGACGGCTGTGCGGTGACCTGCAGGCATGTCGCGCAGCAGATCATACAGGCCCAGTCCGTCAGTTCTCACTACGAGGCCTTCCGCGCGGCCTGCGCGAGGGTCCCGGCGGGCAGCAGCAGGGCCTCCGACCTGAAGAAGCTCGAGCTGTCCTACAAGATGAAGGAGGGCACGCCCATCCAGATGAAGGTCAAGTTCGACGGCTGCGTCTCGAACTTCACGGGCTTCGACATCAGGCTGCACAAGGAGCTGGATATCGCGATCATACGCTTCAAGGGCTACGACCGCTCGCTCTACAGGGGCCACGCGGTGTTCGTGAAGGACATGTCGAAGGTCCGTCCCGGCGACATGCTGTGCAGGCTGGGCTTTCCGTTCCCCGAGTTCAGGGACTTCCGCTACGACGCGCAGAGCGACCAGATCGAGTGGGACAGCTCGGCCGGACGCTCCTCCACCCCGCGCTTCCCGATCGAGGGCATGTTCACCAGGCAGATCGGCGACTCGGAAGGGCGCATATTCGGCATAGAGCTGAGCACCCCGGGGCTCAGGGGGCAGAGCGGCGGGCCGCTGTTCACGCCGGACGGGCTCGTCTGCGGCATGCAGTCCGCGACCAAGCACCTGCACCTGGGCTTTGACATGGTCGGAGAAAAGCGCGTGATCCAGGGCAGGGAGAAGATCATAAACAATCAGCCCTTCCTGCACGTCGGCCACTGCGTTAGCGCCGACATGATCAAGGAGTTCCTGCGCAGGGAAGGCGTGGAGTATTTCGAGGCTTAGGGCTCCGCGCCCCGCGCGGCGATCCTGAAAACTGAGCTGACAGAAAGACAGACTTAAAAGAGAAAAAGACAGACCGGACAGAAAAGGAGAAGATACCATGAGAAAAGACTTCGGAAAGAGACCCCTGATCTACCCGCAGCCGGTGCTCATCGTCGGCACCTACAACGACGACGGGAGCCCCGACGTCATGACCGCCGCCTGGGGAGGCGTCGGGGACGACCATCAGGTCTTCCTCTGCCTGAGCCCCGAGCACATGACCGTGAAGAACATCCTGAAGCGCAGGGCCTTCACCGTAAGCTTCGCCACAGAGGATACGGTCGTGCCGGCCGATTACGTCGGAATAGTCTCCGGAAACGACGTCCCCGACAAGTTCGAGCGCTCCGGCCTTCACGCGGAGAGATCGGCCTTCGTGGACGCCCCGGTCATCACCGACTTCCCGGTCTGCATGGAGTGCGAGCTCGAGTCCTACGAGGACGTGCACTGCCACTGCTTCGGGATCATCGTGAACACCTCGGTCGACGAGAGCGTCCTCACCGACGGAAAGATCGACCTCGCCAAGCTCAGGGCGATCGCTTTCGACATCGCCGGCGGCAGCTACCTGAAGCTCGGAGAGCTCTGCGCCAAGGCGTTCAGCGCGGGGAAGACGCTGAAATAGAGGCGCCGGCGATATTCCGAATATGATGTTGATGGCGCTCG
>JAEENW010000155.1 GCA_016283945.1 Bacillota bacterium | reverse complement strand
GGGTGCGCATTTTCGGCCTGAAGGGGCGGTAGATGTCCTCGAGCCTGGCGAGGGTCTCCGCGGAATCGATCTCCGCGCGCAGCTCATCCGTGAGCTTCCCCTGCGCCTCTATCGAGCCGAGGACCGCCGTCCGGCGCTCGTCCAGCCCGCGCAGGTACTCGAGCCTCCCGGCGAGCTTTCTGAGCGAGGTATCGTCCATCCCGCCGTGCAGCTCCTTGCGGTAGCGCGCGATGAAGGGTATGGTGCTCCCTCCGTCGATGAGCTCTATCACATTGCTGACGTGCTCCGGGCTCTTCCCGAGCTCGGAGCACAGAGTTTTGACTATGTCCATAATGTATTCCTTTATATACGGTACGCGCTCTGCCTGCCGGCCGCGGCCGCCCCTACAGCACCTTACGGATCTTCCCCCGGATGCGCTGTATCGCGTTGTCGATCTGCTTGGGGCTCTTGCCGAGCTCCTCCGCGATGTCGCGGTAGCCGCGCCCCTCCATTAGCAGCGCGAGCACGCGCTTTTCGAGTCTGCTGAAGATCCCGCTGTCAGGCCCTATGAGGCCCTCGAGCTCCCTCGAGAGCGCCGCCTCCTCGGGATCCGAGGACGGGCCCGCGGGAAGCCTCTCGCCCAGAGTCGAGGTCTCTCCGTCACCGGTCTCCTGCGCCTCGTCGAGCGAGCGGGCGCTGTTGAGCGGCTGCTGGCGGTTTCCGGAGTTGTCGCGCACCGCGGTGAGTATGCGGGAATTGATGCACAGCCCCGCGTAGGTCGAGAAGCTCGCCCCGCGCGAGGGGTCGTAGGTCCGGATCGCGTTGAAGAGGCCTATCATTCCCTCCTGCACCACGTCCTCGCGCTCGGCTCCGGGCATAAAATAGAGGCGTGCCCTTCCGCGCACGCTCTCCTTGTAGCGGGCGAAGAGCTCCTCCTCGGAGCCCTTGTCCCCGAGAGAAGCCCTCTCCCAAAGCTGTTCGTCTGTGAGCCTCGCGCAGGCGGGCTGTCCTGCCGGGGCACCCTGCCCGGCGCTGCCCTTTGCCGTCATCCTTCGGCTCCGGCGCTCCTCTGGCGCTCGGCCTCGTAGAGTATGACGGCGGCGGCGTTTGAGGCGTTGAGCGAGTTGACCCTGCCCTTCATCGGGATGGAGACGACGAAGTCGCACTTCTCCTTGACGAGGCGGGATACGCCCTTGCCCTCGCTGCCGATGACTATGGCGAGCGGGCCGTCGAGCCTGGCGCTCGAGTAGCTCTCGCCGTCCATGTCGACCGCGGCAATCCAGATGCCCTGCGCCTTGAGCTCGTCTATCGCCGCGGCGAGATTGCTGACCTTGGCGACGGGGACGTACTCTATCGCTCCTGCGCTGGCCTTGGCGACGGTCTCGGTGAGGCTCACGGACCTCCTGGCGGGGATGATTACTCCGTGGGCTCCCGCTCCGTCGGCGCTCCTCAGGATGGCGCCGAGGTTGTGAGGATCCTCGAGCCCGTCGAGCAGCACGATGAGGGGCGGCTCGCCCTTCTCCTCCGCGGCGGCGAGTATGTCCTCGACGTCGCAGTAGTCGTGGGCGGCGGCGAAGGCCGCGACTCCCTGGTGCGGGCGCCCCGGCGCGAGCTTGTCGAGCACGATCTTGTCGACGTACTGGAGCTGCAGGCCCTCCTCGCGGGCCATGGCGGCGATCTTCCTGACGGAGCCCTCGCCGTCCTTCTGCATGAGTATCTTGTCTATGGTGCGGCCGCTCTTTATCGCCTCGGTGACGGGGTTGCGGCCTATGATGAGGTTAGGGTTCTCGGCGAAGCCCTCGGCGGGAGCGTAGGGACGCTCGTCCGCCCTGCGGGGCGCGTAGGAGCGCTCGTCCGTCCTGCGGGGAGAATAGGTGCGTCCGGAAAGGCTTCCAGCGCCGCGCTGCGGCCCGTCGGAGGATGCCGCGCGGTCCCTTCTGGTGGAGCGAGAGGCGTCAGCCGGCCTGCGGCTGCCATCGGCTGCCTTTCCATAGGCGCGCTTTGGGGCCTCGCCCTTCACGTAGGAGCGCTTCTCGCCGGAGGCAGTTCTGCCGTAGCTTCGGCCTTCGCCGGAGGCGCTTCTGACGTAGCTGCGGCCCTCTCCGGAGGAGTTCCTGCCGTAGGAGCGGCTCTCGCCGGATGCGCTTCTGCCGCTGCCGCGCCTGTCGGAGCTTCCGCCCGCGGCCGCGAAGTGCTCGGAGCGCCTGTTCTTTCCGCTGCGCGAAGGCGCGCTCTTGTATCTGGGATCGTCTCTCTTAGCCATTTTTTCTGTAAGTCCTTCTATAATACATAAGCCCGTCCGCGAAATACGGACCGAGCTCCTTTACGATGTGGAAGCTGTCCCTGAACTCGGGGAAGTGCGCGTCGGCGTTCTCCGCCCTCGCCATGACCTGGGTCACGACGAGCTCGTCGCACTCGTCCAGAAACCGCCTGTAGACCGCCTCTCCCCCGCTGAGCACCGCCTCGCCGAAGAGGCCGTTTTCGCGGAGGTATTCGAGCGCGCGCTCAGGGGTGTTCCTCACTGCGAAGCGGAAGCCGCCCTTGAGCTCCTCGTCCCTCTCCTCCATCGAGGCGGAGAGCACGAGGTTGTTCCTCCCGGGCAGGGGCTTGGAGCGCGGCATGGAGAGCAGGGTGTTCCTGCCCATGACCACGGTCTTTCCGAGCGTGCTCCTCTTGTAGAACGCGAGATCCTCGGGGAGCCTGAAGAGCAGGCCTCCCTCAAAGCCTATCGCGCGGTCTAAGTCTATGCAGACCAGAGCTTTCATGATGCTTGCGCCCTCCGATGCGGCCGCGCTAAACCGCGACCGGGATGCCCTTGATCTGCTCGCCCTTCTGGTAGTCGAGCAGCTTGAAGCTGTCAACGGTGAAGTCGTAGAAATTGGTGATCTCGGGATCGATCCAGAGCTTCGGGGCAGGATAGCTCGGCCTCTTGATGAGCTCCTCGATGATCGGGAGGTGCCTGTCGTAGATATGCGCGTCGGCGATCACGTGGACCAGCTCGCCGGCCTTGAGCCCGGAGACCTGAGCCATCATGTGCACGAGCACGGCGTACTGGCAGACGTTCCAGGCGTTGGCGGCCAGGATGTCCTGCGAGCGCTGGTTGAGTATCGCGTTGAGCGTGTCGCCCACGACGTTGAAGGTCATGGAGTAGGCGCAGGGCTCGAGCGCCATCTCGTGCAGGTCCTCAAAGTTGAAGAGGTTGGTGAGTATCCTCCTGGAGTAGCGGTCGTTCTTCAGGCACCAGAGCACGTTGTCGACCTGGTCCATCTCGCCGCCCTTGAAGATGTACTTCTTCCCCATCTGATAGCCGTAGGCCTTGCCTATGCTGCCGTTCTCGTCCGCCCAGGCGTCCCAGATGTGGCCCTTGAGATCCTTGATGTTGTTGCTCTTCTTCTGCCAGATCCAGAGCAGCTCGTCGACGCAGGTCTTGAAGGGGACCGGCCTGAGCGTGAGCGCGGGGAATTCCTTTGAGAGGTCGTAGCGGTTGACCACACCGAAGATCTTCTTGGTGTGAGCCGGCTCGCCGGTGTCCGCCCAGCGGGCGCGGACCTGCTGTCCCTCGGTAGAGAAGCCCTCGTCGAGGACCTTCCTGCACATCTGGATGAAGAGATCGTCAGCTCTGCTCATGGTTTACTCCTTCCTTGCGCTGTAGACCCGGTACATCGCGAGCATGAAGAACGCGCTTGCCAGGCATATACCGGCGTTGATGATCCACGCTGTGGAATAGCTGATGAAGCCGAGCAGGAAGCCGAAGAGCGTGGGACCGGCAGCCCTGCCTATGTATCTGGACGCCTCGTAGAGCGACTGGCACCTGGCCAGATGCGAGGGAGGCGAATTGCTCGCGATGAAGGCTCCGACGCCCGTGGAGATCATGATCTCGCCCAGAGACCAGATGACTCCGAAGAGCAGGAAGAGCCAGGGCCTGCGCAGGAAGGCGTAGGAGCCGAATCCCGCGGTGTAGAGGAGCAGTCCGAAGAACATGTTCCTGAACTGGTGGTGCTTCTTCGTCTCGGTGATGATGACCGGGGTGAAGAAGACTATGCACAGGCAGTTCACGGTCCAGATGAAGCCGGAGTACCTGGAGGCGACTATGTCCCCGAAGTAGTCGGACATCTGCATGGTGAGCATGAAGTTCACCATCTGATCGCACATGGTGAGTATCGCCATGGTGATGAAGAGCACGGGGAGCGCGGTGTGCTGCCTGAAGATCGTGAGAATGCTCACGTCCTTGTCCTCGGCGCCGGTGTGGAGCTCCTGGGCCGCCTGCCTTCTGGCCTCGGCGGGGTCGTAGTTCTCCCTCGTGAAGAACTGGAAGAAGCTCGCGGAGACGAGGGTCATGGTCAGCTGGAGTATGTAGACGAGCTCCAGGTGGTTGTAGTAGAGCATGCCGCCTATAGAGGGGCCTATGGCGAAGCCGAGGTTGGAGCTCATGTAGAGCAGCGAGAAGGCCTCGATCTGCATCCTGCCGTTCTTGACCTCGTCGCCGACTATCGCGGTGAAGGCCGGATAGGCGAGGTTTCCGAAGCACTGGTTGAGTATGATGAGCAGGACCATGAGCGGCTTCCTGCAGTAGAAATACGAGAGCGCGTAGCTCGTGCAGGCGAGCACGGTGGAGATCAGGCAGGTCTTCTTGCGGCCTATGCGGTCGGCGAGCCTTCCGCCGAGCAGGGTCGAGGACATCGCCATGATGGATGCGGCCGAGACCACGAGGCCTATCTGAGCCTCCTTGAGCCCCAGTATGCTCCTCATCTGCAGGGTGCTGAAGACGTTGCTCATGGAGCCGAGTCCCAGTATCGTCCTCGTGATGCACACGAGGTAGATCTGGCGCGTCATTCCCTTGTACTGGTCCAGATAATGCAAGTTAAGATTCCCCCCTGTCGAGAAGCTCCCAGGCCCTGTCCATCAGCTCCCTCAGCCGCTCCTCGCGGCCGGCGAGCTTCAGGCTTCCGAGCAGCGCCTCGAAGCCGGTAGCCCACTTGTAGGTGGCGGCGTCGGCGTTCTTCGGCTTGGTAGCTATCCTGTGATTGCGGGCGCGCAGCGCCGTCCTCTGCTCCTCCTCGCTGAGTTCGGGAAGCAGAGCCCTTATGACCTCGGCCTGGGCCGAGGCGCGCACGAAGGAAGCGGCCTGTCTGTGCATGAGGTCCGCGCGGCCCCTGCACCTGCCGCTCCTTACGAGTCTTTCCCTTATATACTGTTCGTAGACCGCGTCGCCCAGGAACGCCAGGGCGATGGAATTCCCGTCGGGCGCGGCGGCGCGGCCTTCGGCCGCCGCCGGGGCCCCGGCGGAGTCCGCGCAGCGGACTCCCGCCGCGCCGCGTTTCATCTCCTCAGTCATGCCCTGTCCGCCTTGTTGAGCATCTCGCGAAGCTTCGAGCTTCCGCCGCCCGGTCTGTAGGCGGCGGCTCCCGCAGCCGTGCAGAACATGTCGTCCGCGGAGGCGGGATTGCCCTCGCCCCTCGCGTCCGCGTCTTCCTCAGAGACCTCGATGAGCTCGGTCTCCTCGGCCTCGGCCCTCTCGGCGCGGGTCAGATCGGCTACCGATACCATCAGGACCTCACCACCTGCACTCCCTGCGGAGTGTCCTTGAGCGTTATGCCCCTGGCCGCGAGCTCGTCCCTGATGCGGTCGGCCTCGGCCCAGTTCTTGGCCTTGCGGGCCTCCTGGCGGGCGTCGATCAGCGCCTGGATCTCGGGCTCGATCTCGGCCTTCGGCTCCTGGATGAGCAGGCCGAGCACTCCGGTCAGCTCGCCGAGCAGGCCGAGCGCCTTCTCCGCGAACTCCTTGGAGCAGCCGTGCGCCACGTCGGTGTTGATGTCCCTTACGAGCTCGAATACCGCTGATATCGCGTCGGCGGTGTTGAGATCGTCGTCCATGGCGGCGATGAAGCTCTCCCTGTGCTTTCCGAGAGCCTCGAGCGCAGCCTTCTCGTCATCGCTCATGCTGCCGCTTCCGGTGGAGACGAGGTGCCTGAGGTTCTCCTTGCAGTTCCTCATCCTGCCCAGCGCGGCGGCGGACTGATCCATGATCTCCTTGGAGAAATCGATCGGTCCCCTGTACTGCACGGAGAGCAGGAAATATCTCACGACCTCGCCGTCGTAGTCCTTGAGTATGTCGTGGAGCAGGAAGAAGTTGCCCTTGGATTTGGACATCTTCTCCTTGTCCATGGTGATGAAGCCGTTGTGCATCCAGTAGCGCGAGAAGGTCTTTCCGGTAAGTCCCTCGGTCTGGGCGATCTCGTTCTCGTGGTGCGGGAACTGCAGGTCCTCGCCGCCGGCGTGGAGGTCGATGGTCTCGCCGAGGTACTTCCTCGACATGGCCGAGCACTCGATGTGCCAGCCGGGCCTTCCCATGCCCCAGGGGGACTCCCAGGCGATCTCGTCGTCGGACTTGCGCGCCTTCCACAACGCGAAGTCGAGCGGATCCTCCTTGATGTCTCCCGGCATGACCCTGGCTCCCGCCTCCAGGTCGTCGATGTTCTGCCCGGAGAGCTTGCCGTAGCCCGGGAACTTCCTGGTCCTGTAGTAGACGTCGCCCTGGACCTCGTAGGCCATGCCCTTGTCGATCAGCCCCTGAACGAAGGCTATGATCTCGGGTATGGTCTCGGAGACCCTGGGATGCACCGTCGCCCTGGTCACGTTGAGGGCCTTGACGTCGTTGTAATAGGCGTCGATGTACTTCTCCGCGACCTCCATGGCGGTGATGCCCTCCTCGCGGGCCTTGTTTATGATCTTGTCGTCCACGTCGGTGAAGTTCTGAACGTACTTGACCTTCTGGCCTCTCCACTCGAGGTACTTCCTCATGGTGTCGAAGACGACTATGGGCCTGGCGTTTCCGATGTGGATGTAGTTATATACGGTCGGGCCGCAGACGTACATGGTGAGTCTCTTCGGGTCCTGCGGCACGAGCTCTTCTTTCTTTCTGGTGAGGGTATTGTAGACCTTCATCGCGTCTCCTTCCGCCCCGCCTGATGCGCGGGGCCGGGGCCTGCGCATCCGCGTGGGCTCTCCCGTCCTCTATTATCCTCTTCTCTCGGCGTTCACGAGGGCGATCGCTCTCTCCGCGGCCTCGCCGGCCGGGATGAGTTCCATGTCGCCTCCGCGCCTGAGCTTGTATTCGACGTTTCCTTCAGCGGCAGCCTTGCCCACGGTGATGCGCACGGGGAAGCCGAGCAGGTCGGCGTCCTTGAACTTGACGCCCGCGCGCTCGTCGCGGTCGTCGATGACGGTCTCTACGCCCGCCTTCGTGAGCTTCTCGTAGATCTCCTCGGCGAGGGCGCACTGGGCCTCGTCCTTGATGTTGACGATGACTATCATCGCGTGGTAGGGCGCGACGGACACCGGCCAGATGATGCCGTGCTCATCGTGATGCTGCTCGACGACGGCTGCCAGGGTCCTGGTGACGCCTATGCCGTAGCAGCCCATCTCCATCGGCTGGTCCTGCTGGTTCTCGTCCTTGAAGGTGCACTTCATGGGCACGGAGTACTTGGTGCCGAGCTTGAAGACCTGGCCGACCTCGATGCCGCGGGCGCTCTTCATGGGCTTTCCGCAGACCGGACAGGGGTCGCCCTCCTGCAGGAGCTTGAGGTCGACTACCTTGTCGGCGCTCCAGTCTCTGCCGTAGTTGACGTTGATGTAGTGGTGATCCGCCTCGCAGGCGCCGGCGCACATGTTCCTGCAGCCGGTGAGCTCGCTGTCGGCGATGATCAGGCAGTCGTGCAGTCCGATGGGCCCGGTGAAGCCACCCACGCAGCCGGTCGCGGAGGCCATGGCGGCCTCGTCGGCGAAGGACACCGCGTAGTCGGGCAGATCGAGCGCGTTGTTGAGCTTGGTCTTGTTGAGCTGGCGGTCGCCCCTGATGAAGCAGGCGACGTACTTGTAGCCCGCGTCGGGATCGTCCGGATCGAACGTCTGGAAGAGCAGCGCCTTGACGCTCTTCTCCTGGGGCAGGCCGAGGAAGGCGCATACGTCCTCGATGGTCTTGGTGCCCGGGGTGAGCTTCTTCTCGAGCGCGAGCATCTCTTCGCTCGATGCCGGGGCGTCCCTGAAGGCCGCCCTCTCGGAGGTCGCGGCCATGCCGCAGCCGTCGCAGTAGACGATCTCCTCCTCGCCGGTGCCGGCGAGGGCGCAGAACTCGTGGGAGTTGGAGCCGCCGATCGCGCCGGAGTCGGCCTCGACAGCCCTGAAGTCGAGCCCGCAGCGGGTGAAGACGTTGCTGTAGGCCCTGTAGTTGTCCATGTAGCTCTTGTCCAGCCCCGCCTTGTCGCGGTCGAAGGAGTAGTTGTCCTTCATGATGAACTCGCGGCTCCTCATGAGGCCGAAGCGCGGGCGCGCCTCGTCCCTGTACTTGTGCTGGATCTGGTAGAGGCTGATCGGGAGCTGGCGGTAAGAGCTCACGCGGCTCCTGACGGTATCGGTGAAGATCTCCTCATGGGTGGGTCCGAGACAGAACTCGCGGTCGTTCCTGTCCCTGAGCCTCCACATCTCGGGGCCGTAGGCGGACCAGCGGCCGGACTCCTGCCAGAGCTCGGCGGGCTGAAGCGCCGACATCAGGACCTCCTGGGCGCCGATGGCGTCCATCTCCTCCCTGATGATGGTCTCGATCTTCTGGAGCGCCCTGATCCCGAGCGGCATGAAGCCATAGACTCCGGAAACGAGCTTGCTGATCATACCCGTCCTGAGGAGCAGGATATGGCTGGGTATCTCAGCCTCCGAGGGTGCCTCCCTGAGGGTGTTTAAAAACATCTGTGATGCGCGCATGATATGTCATTCCTCTCTGTGATTGATTATCGCTTTAATGTGTCCCGGCCCTTCAGCGGCCCCTGATCAGCGCGACCGCGTGAGCCGCCATGCCGCTGCCGTCGCCGGTGAAGCCGAGCCTCTCCTCGGTCGTCGCCTTGACGCTGACGCAGGACTTCGGGACTCCCAGAGCCTCCGCCATACGCTCTCTCATGAGCTCCGTAAACGGCGATATCTTGGGCTTTTCGGCAATCAGTATAGCATCTAAGTTGCCTATCGTAAAGCCTTTCTCCTGCAGGAGAGAAGCCGTCCGTTTCAATATCTCAGCCCCGCTCATGCCCTCCGTCCAGGCGGCGTTTTCGGGGAACACCTTGCCTATGTCTCCGAGCGCGGCGGCGCCCAGAAGCGCGTCCGCGGCGGCGTGGCAGATCACGTCCGCGTCGCTGTGGCCGAGCAGCCCCTTTTCATAGGGGACCTCCACGCAGCCCAGCATGAGCTTCCTCCCGGGCACCAGCCTGTGCACGTCGTAGCCGTTTCCTATCCTGATCATCTCCGGAAGATCCTCCGCTGTTGTAATCTTGATGTTGGCGTAATCGCCCTGGACCATCTCTACCCGGGCGCCCGCCCTCTCGGCAAGCCCCGCCTCGTCGGTTCCCCTGAAGCCGTCCTCCGCGGCCTTCCTGAAGGCCTCTTCGAGGACTCCGCGCCTGAAGCCCTGCGGGGTCTGCACCTCGCGGAGCTGGCTGCGGTCGAGGGTGCGCTCGGCCGTGCGTATGGTGCTCTTGGGGACGACGCAGGGCACCGCTGCCTCCGCACCGCCCCTCAGCGCCTCTATGACCCCGTCCACGGTCGCGCGGCTCACGAAGGGCCTCGCCCCGTCGTGCACGAGGACGAAGGAGCTCTCTGGAGAGCAGGCCGCGAGGGCGGCCGCCACCGAATCCTGGCGCTCCGCCCCTCCCGGGACGATCTTCAGCGCGGGAAGGCCGGGCTCCGCTTCCACGCGCGCTCCGGGGTCTTCTCCGCCGCGCCCTCCTGGAGCTCCGGCGGCGGGCGGCGCGACTTCCTCCATCCCGAGCTGCTCCCTGAAGAGCCCAGCGGCGTATTCCTCGTCCCCCGCGGGGACGCAGGCCACTATCTCGAGCAGCTCCGGAACGCCGAGAAAGGCCTTCGCCGACTTGATGAGCACGGGGAGGCCGTCTACCGTCATGTACTGCTTGGGGATACTGCCGCCCATGCGCCTTGAGGCGCCGGCCGCGGCTATGATGAGCGATATGTCTCTCTTCACTGACTTTGCTCCGTAAATGAATATCGGGCGCGAGGCGGTCAGCCGCGCGCCCGAAGCGATGCTGTTCTTTTGGGTGCTCTATTTGACTTTTGTGAAGATCATCCGGCCCGCGGACGTCTGCAGGACGCTCGTGACCACGGTCTCCACCGTCTTGCCTATGCTGGAGCGGCCTTCCTCGACCACGATCATGGTGCCGTCATCGAGATAGCCCACGCCCTGCGTGCGCTCCTTGCCTTCCTTGACGACGAAGACCTGCATCTCCTCGCCCGGCAGGACGACCGGCTTGAGGGTGTTGGCGAGCTCGTTGATGTTGAGCACGCCCACTCCGGTGATCGAAGCGACCTTGTTGAGGTTGAAGTCGTTGGTGACTATCACGCCCCGCATGAGCTGGGCGAGCTTGATCAGCTTGACGTCGACCTCGGGGATCTCCGCGAGGCTCTTATCTCCCTCGGTGTTGTAGATCTCGATCCCGTAGTCGCTCTGTATGGAGTTCAGGATGTCGAGCCCGCGCCTGCCCCTGGCCCGCTTGAGCGAGTCCGAGGAGTCGGCGAGGTGCCTTAGCTCCACAAGGACGACGTCGGGGATGATGACGTCTCCCTCGAGAAAGCCCGTGCTCATCAGGTCGTGGATGCGGCCGTCGATGATCACGCTGGTGTCGAATATCTTGGGCAGCGGCCCCTTGGAGCCCTTGCGGCTCTTGCTTCCGGACGCCTGAATGGCGCCGGCAAGCCCGTTCCTCAGGGACTCGTTGCCGGAGAGATTCTTTCCCACCGAATACCCTATGCTTCCGAAAACGACGTACAGGATGATCGATATGATCGTGTTGAGGTAGAAGGTCTGCAGCAGCCTGATGTCATTTATAATCCTCGACAGCAGGTAAGCTATGACGAGACCTATGATGAGCCCCAGCACTCCCGGCACGGTCTCCTGGACCGGCATGCGCTCGATGCTCGACTCCAGGCTCCTGGCCATCCGTTCTCCGCTATGGTACAGCGCGTTGAAGAGCTTGAAAAATATAAGTGCGAAAATAAATATGACCACGGACTGAAACAGTATCAGCTCCGTGTTGGAAAACTGGTATCCCTTCTCGGGAGCTATCTCCCTGATCAGGAAATCCGCCACGCCGTACCCGAACAGCATCCCGCAGAATACCACTACAATGCGGAATACTTTCTTAAGCATATTCTGTTTTGGTTCCTCCTTTCCTTCAGTATTTGTATATATTTAAACCGGCGAGGGCCTTCAGACCCTGCTGTCGATCAGCTGCTGAGCCTCCTCCTCGCTCATGCCCGTGACCACCGCGACCTCGCTCGCGAGTATCTGGCGCGCGTTCATGAGGAGCTTCTTCTCGCCCGTGGAGAGCCTCTTGACCCTGTCCACGCGAAGGAGGTTTCTGATAACTCCCGCTACCTCGAGTATGTCGCCCGTCTTGAGGCGCTCCATGTTCTCGCGGTTCCTGCGGTTCCAGTTGTCGTCCATCGGGGTGGACTCGGATGACAGGACGTCCTCCACTCTGGGGATGACGTCCTCGCTGACAATAGGCCTCAATCCGGCGGAATCTCCCTCCGTCGGCACCATTATCTCCATCTTGCCGTGCGAGATGTGGAGTATATAGTAACTCCTGACCTCCCCCAGGATCTTCTTTTCCTCGATCGCCTTGACGGTTCCGGCTCCGTGCATGGCGTATACGACCTTATCCCCTATAGAAAACATGATTCATCGGACCTCCGGATTCAATTATAAATCCCGAAAGTTCGATTTGTCAATTCACGTCGAAAAAAGATATATATTAGCACCCTTATGAATATGTGTCAATATATATTTATCTATATGATAAGCGGATATATAAATAAGTTTTTTCCTCAAATATCTGGATGAATGGGGCAAAAACCACAGCTCTGCTTATCAGTTCCTGGCGGCTCCGGAGCGCCCTCTGGGCCTCACCAGGGGAAGCTCGAACCAGAAGCAGCTGCCCACTCCGGGGGTGCTGCTTACGCCGTACTTCGCCCCGTGGAGCTCCAGAATCTCCTTGGCTATCGAGAGGCCCAGTCCCGTTCCGCCCTTGTGCCCGCGGGCTCCCTGGCGGCTCGCCTTCTGGTAGCGGTTCCAGATGGTCTTGAGATCCTCCTCGTCTATGCCTATGCCGCAGTCGTTGACAGAGCAGCGAACCCTTCCGCCCGTGCGCTCGAGCTTGACGCTGATGTCCTTGACCTCGTCGCTGTAGCGCACCGCGTTGGAGATGAGGTTGGAGATGACCTGCTGGAGCCTGCGCTCGTCGCCGTTGACGAGGAGCTCGCCCTCCGGCTTTTCGAGCTCGAGCCTGTAGCCGTCGTTCTCCAGCACCTTGTAGACCTTGAAGATGTTCTCGGCGCTCTTGACCAGGTCGAAGACCTGCTTGTCGAGGCTGTCGCTGCCCGACTGCAGCTTCGAGAGAGTCAGCAGGTCGCTGACCAGGTCGGAGAGCCGGTCGGTCTCCTCTATGATGACGCCGAGGCTCTCGTTCCTCTTCTGCTCGTTCTCCCCGTAGATGTCGCGGATAAGCTCCGCGTAGGACTTGATCATCGTGAGCGGGGTCCTGAGGTCGTGCGAGACGTTGGCTATTAGGTCCTTCTGCAGCACGGAGGATTTCTCCAGCTCCTCTGCGGCGTCGGTGAGGACCTCGCCGAGCTGTTCGATCTCCCTGTAGCCGTCGGTCCTGAAGTCGACGTCGTACTCCCCGTGCCTGAGGAACTCCGCCTTCTGGCTGAGCTCGATGACAGGCCTCGCGAGCCTCCTCGACCAGAACACCGCGATCAGCGCGGCTATGGCTATGGAGATCAGGGTCGCCCAGAGCAGCTGGGCCTTGATGATCTCGACCGCCGGCCCCATCGGGGTCAGGGTCGTGAAGGAATATACGTATATAGAGTCGCGGTACTCGCTGTCTACCCTCGAGACCGTGATGAGCACGTTGTCGCTGCGGCCGTTGGTGCTCTTGAAGCTGACGCTCTCGCCGCCCGCGAAGTACAGCCTCGCCCTCGCCTCGTCGATTGCGTTCTGATCGCCGCGCGGGCGCATGCCGAAGACTCCGCTGTCCGAGGAGAGGCTGACGTCCCCGTCCTCCGACTCGACGTAGATGTACATGTCGTTCTTGCGCGAGGTCTCCTCGAGCACGGACTTGTACTCGTCCAGGTCGAGCTCCTCGCTGTCCGCGTACAGAGAGCTCACATAATCGACGGCTCCCGTCGCCTTGCGCTCCATAGAGCGCTCGTAGTAGTCCGGCAGGAATACCGCCTGCATGAGCCACAGCAGCCCCGTTATGATCAGCGCGAAGCCTATGAGGGTCAGGGTGAGCCTGAAGCGCAGCGTGCTGCTGCGCCTTGAGCCTTTGTCCATCCTACTTGTCCTCGAACTTGTAACCTACTCCGCGCACCGTGGAGATCTTGTCGCGGCAGCTTCCGAGCCTGCCCCTGAGGTTCTTGATGTGGGTGTCTATGGTCCTGTCGTCGCCGAAGAAGTCATAGCCCCAGATGTCGGAGAGCAGCCTGTCCCTGGACAGGGCGACGTTCTTGTTCTGCATCATGTAGAGCAGGATCTCATACTCCTTGAGGGTGAGCTCCACCCTCTCGCCGGCGACCGTGACAGTCCTCGACTGCGGATCGAGCACGAGCTCGCCCGAGGTGAGCAGCGCGGGCTTCTTGCCCTCGTCCGCCGCGTGGCCCCTCGCGAGCACCGCCGCGACCCTCGCCATCAGCTCCTTGGGGCTGAAGGGCTTGACCACGTAGTCGTCTATGCCCAGCTCGAAGCCGAAGAGCTTGTCGTACTCCTCGCCCCTTGCGGAGAGCATGATGATGGGGACGTCTTTGCTCTTGCGGATCTGCTTGCAGGCAGAATAGCCGTCGAGCTTGGGCATCATGATATCCATGATAACGAGGTCGTAGTCGTTGAGCATGCACTTGTTGACGGCCTCCATGCCGTCCTCGGCCTCGTCGGTCTCGTAATTGTTGAACTGCGCGTACTCGCGTATGACAGCTCTTATCATCTCTTCGTCGTCTACTATAAGGATCTTTGCCATCGAATCCACCGCCTTTAAAACAGAATTCTCTGATCTGACATATCGCCTTGGGAAGCACCGGGACCTGCCAGGGCAACCACCTGCGTCTAAATTATACCGCGAAACGGTGTCGCTGAAGTGAAGCCAATGAGGATTTCTCAGCCGCGCTGCTGCAGCACCTCGCTCCGGCCTCAGCCGCGCTTCGCGAGCCGCTCTGCCGCAGCGATCGCGTCCCTGAGGGTCGTCGCGCCGTAGAGCTCGAGCTTCTCCGTCTTTTCCCTCGAGCGCTCGAGGCTCCTCCTGGGAAGGATCATGTGCCTGAAGCCCATGCGGTCCGCCTCGCGTATCAGCTTGTCCGCGTTCTGCACCGGCCTCAGCTCGCCCGTGAGCCCGACCTCGCCTATCACGACGGTGTCGCGCGGGATCCTCGCGTTCTTCTCGTCCGACCATATGGCCAGCGCCACCGCGAGGTCCGGGGAGGTGCTCTCAGGCCTCAGGCCGCCCACTACGTTCACGTAGATGTCGCGGTTGATGAGGTTCAGGCCGGCCTTTCTCTCCAGGACGGCGACTATCATCGCGAGCCTCGGCCCGTCGATGCCTATGGCGGTGCGCCTCGGGAAGCCCATGCTCGTCGCCGCGGTGAGAGCCTGGATCTCCAGGAGGAGTGGCCTGGTGCCCTCGTAGACCGCAGTCGCGACCGCTCCGTCCTCTCCGTCGCCGAGCCCCTCGAGGAAGCTCGCCGAGAGGTTCTCGACCTGAACGAGGCCCTCCTCGCGCATCTCGAAGGCTCCGATCTCCGAGGTAGTGCCGAAGCGGTTCTTGTTTGCGCGGAGTATCCTGAGGTCCTGGTTGCGCTCGCCGCTGAAGTGCAGCACAGTGTCGACCATGTGCTCCACGATCTTGGGCCCCGCGAGCTCACCGCTCTTCGTGACGTGCGCCACGATGAAGACCGGTATGCCGCGGCCCTTGCCTATGTTCATGAGTATATTGCCGCAGGCCCTGACCTGCGAGACGCTGCCCGGAGCAGACTCGAGGTCCTCCGTGAACATCGTCTGTATGGAGTCTATGACGAGGAACTTCGGCTGCAGGCTGTCGAGCAGGGGGATGACGGCGTCTATGTCGGTCTCGGAGACCACGTAGAGCTCGCTGAGGTCGCCCTCGCAGACGCGGTCGGCGCGCATCTTGATCTGCTCCTCGGACTCCTCGCCCGAGACGTAGAGCACGGGCCCCTCGCTCTGCGCGATGCGGCTCGCGGCCTGTATGATGATGGTCGACTTGCCTATGCCGGGCTCGCCGGAGATCAGCGTGAGGCTCCCCTTGACGAGGCCGCCTCCGAGCACCCTGTTGAGCTCGCCTATGCCGGTGTCTATCCTCGTGGTCTGCCCGGAGGATACCTCGGGGATGCGCCTCGCGACCGCCCTGTGCGGGCTCCTGCCGGACGCGCCCTCGGCGCCTCCGCGGCGCCTGACGTCGCCGTCAGAGGGTTCGGCGACCTTCTCCTCGACGAAGCTGTTCCAGGCCCTGCAGACGGGGCACTGGCCCGTCCACTTGGGGCTCTCGAAGCCGCACTCCTGGCAGACGAAGACTGTTTTCGCTTTCTTTGCCATGTTGTCGATCCTCCAATACGGTGATCCGGCCGCGCCCCGGGATGCTCCTCCTCGCGCCGCCCGCGCGGAAGGCTTTTAGCGGGTCCTGCCGCTCGGTATCCCCGCGGCCTGCGGTGCGGGCGCTCCTCGCCCGCGGGGATGCCCCTCCTCGCGTCACCCGCGCGAAGTGTCTTTGGCGGGACCTGCCGCCCGGCATCCCGCGCGGCGGGCTCCTTACTTTCCGAAGAACTCGAGGCGGGCTTCGTCGTCGCGGTTCGCGATGAGGAGCTCCTCGAGGGAGAGCTTGCCGCCCTTCCTGCTGTCAGCGATCCCGCCGCCCTCGGCGAGGAACCTGGACGCGTAGACCGCCGCCGCGGCGGAGCCCTTGATGAGGACGCTCTCGTCCAGATCGAACTTGCCGTTGTGATGGGCGGCTCCGCTGCCCTTCTCCTCCGACCTGACGCCGAGGAGGCAGATCACGCCGGGCCACATCGCGAGATACCCTCCGAAGGTCTCGGAGGCCATCCAGGGCTCGCAGGGCCGGGCGCTTCCGTCGCCGAAGTCCTCCTTGATGACCCTGCGCGCGAACTGCGCCATCGCGGGGTCGTTAATGGTCGAGATGTAGAACGGGTCCTCGAAGACGTCGTAGTCTATCCTGCAGCCGCAGAGCTTTGCGCAGCCGTCTATGGCCTCCCTGAAGGCGTCCATGAACTTGTGGGACTCCTCCATGTCGAAGAAGCGGACGGTCCCGCCGAAGCTCACGCTCTCGGGGATGACGTTGATCTGCATGCCGCTCTGGAGCTTGCCGACGGACACGGTCACGGACTTGAACGGATCGTTCTTCAGCAGCCTGAGCGCCTCCATGCGCTGATATATCATGGCGAAGCAGTCTATGGGATTGTTGGACTGGTCGGGGCGCGAGCCGTGTCCGCCCTTGCCGGTGATGGTGATGTCGAAGCGGCTGATGCCGGACATCATCGGCCCGTCGTTGATCCCGACGATGCCGCTGTCGAGGTTGGAGAACACGTGGGTGCCGTAGCAGCTGTCGGGCTCGATGCCTTTGTCGGCGAGCCACTTCCAGATGTACCTCGCGCCCGCCGGGGTGCGGGTCTCCTCGCTCCTCTCGAAGCAGAGCACGACGTCGCCCGCGAGCTCAGCCTTCATCTCATCGAGTATCTTCGCGGCGCCGAGGAGCATCGCGGTGTGGCCGTCGTGGCCGCAGGCGTGCATGGCGCCGGGGATCTTCGAGAAGCACTGCCTCGTGCCGTTCAGGTTCTGCTGCTCCTCCACGGGGAGCGCGTCCATGTCGGCCCTGAGGAGCACGGTCCTGCCGGCGCGTCCGGCCGCGTCTCTTTCGGCCTTTCCGCCGCGGATGAATGCCGCGATGCCGCCGTTTGGGACCTCCTCGTGCTCGAGACCCATCGCCGTGAGCTCGGCGCCGATCTTCTCCATGGTCTTGAACTCGGCTCCAGAGAGCTCCGGCTCCTCGTGGAAGCGGCGCCTCATGGAGATGACGTAATCTTCGTATTTTCTTGCTCTTTCAAGTATGCTCATTCGGATATTTCCTCTTTTCTTCCGAAAAAACAAAGGGGAAGCTGCCGAGGCAGCTCCCCCATCGTTGACTCGTTATTAGGCGTTCGCCTCTTCCTCGGCCTTGTGGGCCTCGATGATCTTGGTGGCGAGGTTTCCGGGGACCTCCTCATAGCGCTCGAACTCCATCGTGAAGGAGCCTCTGGCCTGGGTCATCGCCCTGAGGTCGTTGGCGTAGCTGAACAGCTCGACCTGCGGAGCCTCGGCGTCGAGCTCCTGCAGTCCGCCGGCCATCGGGGTCATTCCCATGATCCTGCCGCGGCGCTTGTTCATGTCGCCCATGACGTCTCCGGTGTAATCGTCGGGAACGACGACCTTGACCTTCATGATCGGCTCGAGCAGGCAGGGCTTAGCCTCCTGGATGCCCTTCTTGAAGGCGATGGACGCCGCGAGCTTGAAGGACATTTCATCGGAGTCTACGGCGTGATAGGAGCCGTAGTAAAGGGTGGCCTTGATGTTCTGGCACTTGCAGCCGGCGAGGGGACCCTTCTCCATGCACTCCCTGAGGCCCTTCTCGACCGCGGGGATGAACTGCTTGGGGACGCAGCCGCCTACGGTCTCGTCGGCGAACTCGAACTCCTCGGTGCTGGGGCTGAACTTGACGTAGACGTCGCCGTACTGGCCGCTGCCGCCGGTCTGCTTCTTGTGCTTGCCCTGGACGTCAGAGGTGCCCTTGATGGTCTCTCTGTAAGCGACCTTCTGGGGAACGGTCTCGACGTCGGCGCCGTACCTGTCCTTGAGCTTGGAGAGGATGATGCCCGCCTGGATGTCGCCCTGGGTGCCCAGCAGCGACTGACGGGTCTCGGCGTTCCTCTCATATACGAAGGAGGGATCCTCTTCCCTGATCTTCGCGATGCCCGCGGCTACCTTGGCGTCGTCGCCCTTGGCCTTCGGCTCGATGGCGGTGAAGAGGGTCGGCTGCGGATACTCCACGGGAGCGAATCTCACGATGCTGCCCTTGTCGCAGAGGGTGTCGCCGGTCTGGGTGTACTGGAGCTTTCCGAGAGCCACGATGTCTCCGGGAACGGCCTCGGGGCAGTCTCCCTGAGTCTTTCCTCTCATGAAGAACATGGAGCCGAGCTTCTCTTCCTTCTCAGCGGTCGGGTTGTAGAGCATCATGGCCGGGGTCAGCTTGCCGCGGACGACCTTAGCGAGGGAGATCTTTCCGAGGAACGGATCGGCGATGGTCTTGAAGATGAAGGCAGCGGTCGGACCTGCGCCGTACTCGGCTTCGCCCTCGACGGTCTTGGCGGCCCCTTCGGGATGCGGAACGTACTTGATCATGGCGTCGAGCACTTCCTTGACTCCGGTGCCCTTGACGGCGGAGCAGGTGAATACCGGGCAGATGTCGCCCAGCTTGAGAGCGGCCTTGAGTCCGTTGTTGAACTCCTCCTCGGTGAACTCCTCACCCTCGAAGAACTTCTCCATGAGAGCCTCGTCGGTCTCGGCGATCGCCTCGTTGATGGAGTCGGTGTCGTCCATGGTCATGACGGAGCTGCCGAACTTTCCCCCGAGCTCTGAGATGAGACTGCTGATGTCGACGTTGTCCTTGTCGATCTTGTTGATGACGAAGAACCTGGGCATGCCGGCGGCCTTGCAGTAATTCCAGGCCTTCTCGGTTCCGACCTGGATACCGGAGGAAGCGTCCACGAAGATGGCTGCGGCCTCGGCGGCTCTGAGAGCGGAATTGACCTCTCCCACGAAGTCGAACACGCCCGGAGTGTCGATAAAGTTGATCTTTACCTTGTTGTACTCAACGGGGACCATGGTGGCGGAGATGGAGTAACCCTTCTCGATCTCCATCTTGTCGAAGTCGGATACGGTGTTTCCGTCCTCGACGCGGCCGAGCCTGGTGATGACTCCGGTAGCGAGGAGACCGGCCTCAAGGAAGGTGGTCTTGCCGCTGCTGCCGTGCCCGAGCAGAGCGATGTTTCTGATGTTCTCGGTCTTGTAACCCTTCATGTTTTAAGAATCCTCCTATGTAAATTCTGCTTTTTATCTTTCCGGTCCGGAAGGCGCGCGGCCCTCAGGCGCCGTTTAAAAGTCCGCGGTCCTCGGGGTCCTCGGGAACGGGATGACGTCCCTGATGTTGCCCATGCCGGTCAGGTACATGATCATGCGCTCGAAGCCCAGGCCATAGCCGGAGTGCTTGACTCCGCCGTACTTTCTGAGCTCCATGTACCACCAGTAGTCGTCCATGGAGAAGCCGAGCTCCTCGATCTTCTTCTGCAGCAGATCGTAGCGCTCTTCCCTCTGGGATCCGCCGACGATCTCTCCGATGCCGGGGACCAGCAGATCGCAGGCCGCGACGGTCTTGCCGTCCTCGTTCATGCGCATGTAGAAGGCCTTGATCTCAGCCGGGTAGTTGATGAGGAATACCGGCTTCTTGAAGACCTCCTCGGTGATGTATCTCTCGTGCTCGGACTGAAGGTCCATGCCCCAGCCGGTGATCGGGTACTGCCACTCGCGGTCGGCCTTCTCGAGGATCTCGATGGCCTCGGTGTAGGTCAGGCGGACGAAGTCGCTGGTCGCGACGTGCTGCAGCCTCTCGATGAGGCCCTTGTCGATGAACTGGTTGAAGAAGGCCATCTCCTCCGGGCAGTTCTCCATAACGTAGGTGATGATGTACTTGACCATGTCCTGGATGACGTCCATGTTCTTCTCCAGGTCGCAGAAGCACATCTCGGGCTCGATCATCCAGAACTCGCTCGCGTGGCGGGCGGTGTTGGAGTTCTCTGCCCTGAAGGTGGGTCCGAAGGTGTATATGTTCTTGAAGGCGTGAGCGAAGGTCTCGCCCTCGAGCTGGCCGGATACGGTCAGGTTGGCGGACTTGCCGAAGAAGTCCTTGCTGAAGTCGACCTTGCCGTCCTCGGTCCTGGGCAGATCGTCGAGATCGAGGGTGGTGACCCTGAACATCTCGCCCGCGCCCTCGGCGTCGGAGCCGGTGATCAGCGGAGTGTTGACGTAGACGAAGCCCCTCTCCTGGAAGAACTTGTGGATGGCGTAGGCCGCCACGCTCCTGACCCTGAAGACCGCGCTGAAAGTGTTGGTGCGGGGTCTGAGATGGGCCTGGGTCCTCAGGTACTCGAGGGTGTGGCGCTTCTTCTGGAGCGGGTAGGACGGATCGGAGGTGGCCTCGATGACGATCTCCTCGGCCTTCAGCTCGAAGGGCTGCCTGGCCTCCGGGGTCAGGACGAGCTTGCCCCTGACGCTGAGGGCGGTCATGATCGGGAGCTTGGCGATCTCCGCATAGTTGGAGAGCACGGACTCCTCGTAGACGACCTGCAGCGACTTGAAGAAGGTGCCGTCGTTGAGCTCGATGAAACCGAACTTATTGGAATTTCGGTTAGTGCGTACCCAACCGCAAACTTCAACGTTCTGGCCGGCGTACGCTACAGGATCCTTAAAAATCAATCTCAGTTCTGTAGTTGCCATTTGTTTCACCTCTAAAACTCGATAAATGGAAAAACTTCGCGCCCCTTGGCGCAACATAAAAATTATAACTGTTTGATCCCGCACTTGCAAGTGTTTGCAGTGCTCTCGCATTCCTGTTATTATTGTTTTTGACGATACGGAGCGGCATTTTTTGTGAGCCTTCCGGGAAAGGAAACACTCATGCTCATCAAACAGATCATAGAACTATTCGACATCCTCGACGACCCCGCCGCGAGCGGCCAGGCGGTAAAGGATTACCTGCTCGGGATTAAGCCCGACGCCGACGTCGAGATCAAGGTGATCGAAGGTCCCAAGGGGACCACCGACATGGTAAAGATCAGGATACCCGGCTCTGAGGGCAAGGCCTCCGGCGGCAGCGCGCCGACCATCGGCCTGCTCGGAAGGCTCGGCGGCATAGGCGCCCGCCCCGAGATCACGGGCTTCGTCTCCGACGGCGACGGCGCTCTCTGCGCTCTCGCCTGCGCGGCCAAGCTTCTGGACATGCAGGTCAAGGGCGACGTGCTCAAGGGCGACGTCTTCGTCTCCACGCAGATCTGCCCGCACGCCCCGACCACCCCGCACAAGCCCGTTCCCTTCATGAACTCCCCTGTCGAGATGGCCGACGTCAACCGCGAGGAGGTCACCCCCGAGCTCGACGCCATACTCACCGTCGACACCACCAAGGGCAACAGGATCATCAACAAGAGGGGCTTCGCCATCTCCAACACCGTGATGCAGGGCTGGATCCTGCCGGTCTCCGAGGACCTGCTCCAGGTCATGCAGGTGACCACCGGCCAGCTTCCGGCGGTCTTCCCGCTCTCCATGCAGGACATCACCCCCTACGCCAACAAGCTCTACCACATGAACTCCATACTCCAGCCCGCGACCGCGAGCGCCGCGCCCTGCGTCGGCATCGCCATAACCGCCGAGACCATGGTCCCCGGCTGCGCCAGCGGCGCCAGCCACCCCATGGACGTCGAGGAAGCCGCCCGCTACATGATCGAGGTCTCCAAGGCCTTCGGAAACGGCGAGCTCAGCTTCTACGACGAGGAGAACTTCGCCGAGCTGGTCAAGCGCTACGGCTCCATGGAGAAGCTTCAGACCGTGGGCGAGGAGGGCTGAAATAAGCTCGTTTTTCCGCGAAAAAAACTCTTTACAAAGAGAAAACGCTGATTATAATAGTTGGGTGTGGATTGTATTTCACACCCAACTATTATTAGATATTAACGCAATTCGTTGTTTGTAAAAAACAAATTTACCGCCGGCAGGCGGCGCTTCCCGGACGCGGAGCCGTGGATAAGGAACAGGTGGCCGACATGGAAGAAAACAGAAAGGGAAAGCTCGGAATAGACCTCGCGTTCATATTCGTCCTCGCGGTGGCGCTGGACTTCTTCAGCGAGATCTTCATCTACTACAACGACTTCGCTCCGGCGGGTCTGGGCGGCATCGGAGCCATGCTGCAGTACCTCTTCGGCTTCAAGGTCGGATACTTCAGCCTCATAGTCAACATCCCTCTCCTCATCATCGGATGGAGCAAGCTCAACCGCGGCTTCGCGATCCGCAGCGGCTTCTTCGTTATCATACACTCGCTCGCCAACATCATCTTCCGCTCGATGGACCTCAGCGACATCGTCTTCAAGGCGACTGACGGAGGCGAGGCCATCATGGCGGCGATAGCGGCGGGCTTCGTGCTCGGAGTTGTCTTCGCCCTCGCCTACAGGATAGGCGGAAGCACCGGCGGCACCGACATCATCGCCGCCCTCATCCGCGCGAAGAACCCCGAGTACGACATCACCACGATCAACCTCATGATCAACACCGCGATCGCCCTCGCGTCCTTCTTCGTCTACGGCAGGACCTACGCGCCGGTCATCCTCTGCATCATCGTCAACTACGTGAGCACCTGGATCAGCGACATCATCCTCAAGGGCGCCAAGGCCGCGATCAAGTTCGAGATCTTCACGGACAGCCCCAACGAGCTCGCCGCCGAGCTCATGGAGAAGCTCCACCACGCCTGTACCCTCGTCAACGCGCGCGGCATGTACCGCGGCGAGGAGAAGAGCATGCTCATCTGCGTGGTCAACCGCCACCAGATCGTCGACTGCGAGAAGATCATCGACGGTTATCCCGGAAGCTTTTCAGTCATCTCCGGCGTGAACAGCACCTACGGCAGCTTCAACAGGGTGAAGTAAGAAGCGCCCGAGATGGAGCGCCTCCCCGGCAGGGCCTAAGTGCCTAAGCGCCTGAGCGCATCCCCGGAAGGGCTTAGCGCCCGCGCCGGGACAGACATTCGGATACCGGGCCCGGAGCCCGCAGATATATAAAAAAGCAGCACGGAAGTGCTGCTTTTTCTTTGCTTTTTGAGCGCCCGGCGCCGTTCGGTCCGCGGAGCCGCTTCTCTAACCCAGAAGCTTCTCAGCCGCCCTGTAGAAGAGCTCGGCTCCCGCGGGCAGGCAGGAGGGGCTGAAGCTCATGTCGCGGGCGTGCAGTCCGGGCTTAAGGTCGCTTCCCAGGGCCATGTACGCCGTCGGGATCCCGCCCTCGGCGTGATAGATGTGGAAGTCCTCGCTCCCCACCGTGCTGAAGGAGGGAGAGGCCTCGCCGAAGACTTCGCGTATGGCCTCCTCGCAGACAGCGCTGAGCGCGGGATCGTAATCCGCCGCGTAGCCCGTCAGGCGGCTTATCTCAGACTCGCAGCCGAAGCGCGAGGCCGCCTTCGCGCAGATATCGTCGACGGCGGCTGTGAGAGCGGCGACGAGCACGTTGTCCTTCGCCCTGAGGTCGAAGGTTAGCTCGACCCTCTCCGGTATCAGGTTGTGCACGCCTCCCGGAGTGGAGCATACCGTCGCCTTTGCCGACCAGGGGAGCTCCATCGCTCTGCCCTCCGAGGCGGAGTGATCCGCCTCCGGCAGGCCGTATTCCTCAGAGCCCTTCGCGAGGGCGTCGACCATGGTGACGGCAAGCGCCGCCGCGGAGAGCGCGTTCCTTCCGAGGAAGGGCCTCGCGCCGTGCGCGCCCTTGCCCGTGAAGCGCACGTTGGTCGGAAGCGCCGCGCCGTGCCTGAGCTCGGGCGCAGCCTTTCCCTCGGCCAGCTCGTATTCCGGCCTTATGTGCATTCCTATCATGCCGTCAAGATGGGGCAGCCCGGCTCTGAGCACCGCGGCTGCTCCCTGAAGGGTCTCCTCGGCGGGCTGGAAGAGAAGATAGAGCCTGCCGCGCCCCGGTATGCCCGCCTTCTTCAGCGCGGTCCCCGCGGCGAGAAGCATCGCCGCGTGCGAGTCGTGCCCGCAGGCGTGCTTGTAATAAGTCCTGCCCTCGGCGTCCAGGAAGCTCAGCGCGTCGATATCCGCCCTGAACGCGTAGGACGGTCCGGGAAGCCCGCTGTCCGCGAGCGCCAGCGCGCCCGTCTCCGTCAGCGGCAGCAGCTCAAAGCCCTCCTCCGCCAGCCTCTTCCTGAGATACTCCGTGGTCCTGTATTCGTGAAAGCCCGGTTCGGGCATCGCGTGCAGCGCCCTGAAGTCCTCCAGCAGGCGCTCAGCGTCTATGTGAAGCTCCATCTCAGCCTCCTTTGATCTTTGACTGCGTTATCCTTGGCCGCGTGCCTTTAAGCTGCCGGCCTAGAATATATCTCTGTCCGCGTCGGGATTCCGGTGATACTCTATCCTGCGAGCTATGGACTCCGCCTTCTCGCCGCCGTATATCTCGGAGACGAAGCCGAGCGCCATGTCTATGCCGGCCGAGACTCCGGCGGAGCTGAAGACGCGGCCGTCGCGCACCCAGCGCGCCTGCCTGTCCCAGAAGGCGGGGCCGCAGCCCGACGCCCACTCGAAGGCGGTCTTGTTAGAGGTCGCGCGCAGGCCTTCTAGCAGCCCCGCGGCCGCGAGCAGCGCGGAGCCCGTGCAGACGCTGAGCAGATACTCGGAGCTCGCCGCGGCCTCTCTGATGAGCCCTAGGAGCTCCGGGTCCCTGGAGCCCGGCCTGGTGCCGAAGCCGCCCGGGACGAGCAGTATGAAGCGCGGTTCCTCCGGGTCGAGCTTCTCCGTCATGACCCTTAGCCCCAGATGGTTTCCCACCTCTCCTCCCGCGAGAGACACGAAGCTCAGAGCGCAGTCCTCGAGACCGCCGAGCACCTCAGCCGGTCCGAAGGCGTCCAGCGCGGTGAAATCGTCGAAAAGCAGTATGTCTATCCTCTTCATTTGAAGCTCCCTTCTTCGCGGAACGCGGCGCACGTTCATGGCTGGACGCGCGCTCCTAGAAAGTCACCGGCTGGGTGACCCTGTTCAGCGTGGATACCGCGCTCAGCGCTATAACGCTCATCATCGGGATGCCGTCCTTCGGCGGCTTGTTCACTATCCTGATCTCGGCGGCTGCGGCGTCGTTTTCGAGCTCCAGCGCGAAGCCTCCCTTCCCGTCCGCCGGGATCCTGGTCTCGTAGAAGGTATTCTCAAAGCCTCCGCAGGCTATCGAGGTCTCTATTACCACGTTCAGGTGGGACGGCGAGAGCGCGAAGCCCTCGAGCGCGGTCCCTTTGAAGCTCTCGGGGAGGGCCTTCATCGGGTTTCCGTCGGGCATCTTGGAGCGCTCGGGGATGTACTGTACCACTGTGCCCTTCATTCCCGGGATCAGGCTGAAGGTCGCGGCGAGGTCGAAGCCGCCCTCCGCCCCGTGAGGCAGGTATACGCGGGCGCCGCTCCTTCTGGCCGCCTCCCTGGTCTTCTCGAGGAACTCCGCGTCGGCGAAGGCTCCGGTCGAGAGCGGGATCACGCTCACGCCCTGTTCGAGTATCCCTATGAGCTGCTCCTTCAGTGCGTCCGGCTTCGACGCCTCTATGATGATCGAGGCGCCGCGGTCTATGAGGTCCTGCGCGCTCACGCCCAGGCTCCTCGACGCCACGCCCACGAGCTCGCACTCGGGCGCCTTGCCCTGCTCTATGGCCTCTCTTACTATGCTTCCGAGCCTTCCGGCTCCGATTATTCCTACCTTTGTCATGTCCGGTACCTCCGTTTGCTCGATTATACCACAAGTTCAAAGCGCGGAGGGCTAAGCCGGGGTCTCCGCGCCCGCGTAATGCCGTCCCGCGCCTCCAAAGCGCGCAAAAAGACCGGCCCCGCCTTGCTGGCAGAGCCGGTCTGAGCTTTTGCGTCCGTCCCGGGGGCAGCGTTCAACGCGCCTTCCGGGCTCTCCCGGGCTATACGAGCTCGAGGAATACGGCCTCAGCTACGTCTCCCTGACGGGGACCGAGCTTGAGGATCCTGGTGTATCCGCCGTGTCTCTCCTCGTACTTGGGAGCGATCTCATCGAACAGCTTCTTGACGACGTCCTCATCCTTGATGTAGGCCAGAGCCTGACGCCTCGCGTGGAGGTCGCCTCTCTTGGCGAGGGTGATCATCTTCTCAGCCTCTCTTCTGGCTTCCTTAGCTCTGCAGTCAGTGGTCTGAATGCGGCCGTAGCGGAAGAGATCGGTCACGAGATTTCTAAGCATGGACTTCCTGTGGGCGCTTTTGACACCCAACTTTCTGTATCCGGGCATTGAAGTATCTCCTTCCTATTCGTCGCTTGGCTTGAGGCCAAGTCCTAATTCTTCAAGTTTGTGCTTCACCTCGTCGAGGGACTTCTTTCCGAGGTTGCGGACCTTCATCATGTCCTCCTCGGTCTTCTTGGTGAGCTCCTCAACGGTGTTGATGTTGGCACGTTTTAAGCAGTTGAACGAACGAACGGAGAGTTCCAGTTCTTCAACACTCATCTCGAGCACCTTGCCCTTGTGATCTTCCTCCTTCTCGACCATGATGCTGGCCTTCTCGATGTTGTCGGTGAGATCGATAAAGAGCTGCAGATGCTCCTGCATGATCTTCGCGGCGATGGCGACGCCTTCCTTCGGATCGATGTTTCCCTTGGTCCAGACCTCGAGGATAAGCTTCTCGAAATCGGTGACCTGGCCTACACGGGTGTTCTCAACCGTGAAGTTGACCTTCCTCACCGGAGTGTAGATGCTGTCGATGGGGATGACCGCGATCGGGGTGTTCTCGTCCTTGTTCTGATCCGCGGGTACCCAGCCCCTGCCGGTGGAGATGTTGAGCTCCATGACCAGGCTGGCTCCGGCCTCAAGGCTCGCGATGTGCAGCTCGGGATTGCAGATCTCGAGGCTGCTGTCGGCGATGATGTCAGCCGCGGTGACCTCCTTGGGCCCGACCGCGTTGATGATCGCTCTCTTCTTGTCCTCGCCGTGGAGGGAGAGGGAGAGCTGCTTGAGGTTGAGGATTATCTGGGTGACGTCTTCCTTGACTCCGGGGATCGTGGAGAACTCGTGGAGTATCCCGTCGATCCTGATGGAGGTCACTGCGGTGCCGGGAAGGGAGTTCAGAAGTATCCTTCTGAGGCTGTTGCCCAGCGTATTGCCATAGCCTCTTTCGAGAGGTTCTACGATAAACTTCCCATAGCTGGGATCATCGTCAGAGCACTCGCAAATGATGCTCGGCTTTTCAATTTCTATCATCTAGACCCTCCTTCTTAAATAAAATGGCTTCTCGTCTTTTTATTTATTACTTGGAGTAGAGCTCGACGATGAGCTGCTCGTCGATGGGGGTGTCTATCTGCTCCCTGGTGGGATCAGCGAGTACCTTGCCTTCCAGCTTGTCGCGGTCGACGGAGAGCCAGGCGGGAATGCCGACTTCCATCTCCTTGATCTCCTTGAACTTCGGAGACTTGGTGCTTCTCTCCTTGACGGCGATGACGTCGCCGGGCTTGACCTGATAGGAGGGGATGTTGACGATCTTGCCGTTCACGGTGAAGTGCCTGTGATTGACGAGCTGTCTGGCCTCTCTTCTGGTGGTGGAAAGTCCCATTCTGTAGACCACGTTGTCGAGTCTCTCCTCGAGCATGATGAGGAGGTTCTCACCGGCCTTACCGGGCTTCCTGGCCGCCTTTTCGAATGTATTATAGAACTGCTTCTCGAGCACGCCGTAGATGAACTTGGCTCTCTGCTTCTCTCTGAGCTGGATGCCGTAGTTGCTCATCTTCTTGTAGGAGCTCCTCTGAGCAGATCTCTTGGATTCCTTGAAAACTCCGAGATGGCCGGGATCGATCTGCAGTGATCTGGCTCTCTTGAGGATAGGATCTCTGTTTACTGCCATTTTCTTTTCCTTCCTTCCTGACTATACTCTTCTTCTCTTCGGAGGTCTGCATCCGTTGTGGGGGATCGGAGTGATGTCCTTGATCATCGTGATGCTGAGTCCTGCGGCGGAAAGAGCTCTGATGGCAGCTTCTCTGCCGGAACCGGGGCCCTTTACGAACACTTCAACGGTCTTGAGTCCCTGCTCGATAGCGGGCTTGGCAGCCTCTTCGGCAGCCATCTGAGCCGCGAACGGAGTGGACTTTCTGGAACCCTTGAAGCCGAGCGAGCCGGCGCTGCACCAGGAGATGGTGTTTCCGGAAAGGTCGGTAAGTGTAACGAGAGTGTTATTGAAGGAAGCCTGGATATGAGCCTGACCGCTTTCAATATTCCTGCGCTCTCTCTTTTTCTTGCGAGCGGTAGTCTTTGCCTGTGCCATTGCCTTGGTCCTCCTTCTCGACTATTTAGACTTGGAACGACCAACAGTCTTCTTGGGGCCCTTGCGGGTACGGCTGTTGTTCTTGGTATTCTGTCCGCGGACGGGCAGATTCCTTCTGTGACGGATTCCTCTGTAGCAGCCGATCTCCATCAGCCTCTTGATGTTGAGGGAGACCTCTCTTCTGAGGTCGCCTTCCACCATGTACTCGGAATCGATGATCTTTCTGATGGCACCGAGCTCATCCTCTGAAAGATCCTTAATTCTGGTATTCGGGTCAACTCCGGCCTTCGCAAGGATAGCCTTGGAAGTGGGGAGGCCGATACCGTAGATGTAGGTGAGGCCGATCTCCACTCTCTTGTTGTTGGGAAGATCGACACCGGCCAAACGAGCCATAAATTACCTCCTGTTGTACTGCAACTATTTTTATAATTTGACGCGCCAACCCGGGACCGAGTGAGCCCCGCCGGCGCACAATACCTTAGTTAGAGGCGCTCTTTCCGTTTGAAAGGCGCGCCACTAGCCCTGCACCTGCTTGTGCTTGGGGTTCTCGCAGATCACCATGACCTTGCCGTTTCTCTTGATGACCTTGCACTTCTCGCAGATGGGCTTAACTGAACTTCTGACTTTCATTTCTATTTCCTCCAATTCGGGACTACTTGTCTCTCCATGTGATCCTGCCGCGCGTCAGGTCGTAGGGGCTGAGCTCGAGCCTCACCCTGTCTCCCGGAAGTATGCGGATGAAGTTCATCCTCATCTTGCCGGAAATGTGGGCCAGGACCTCGAAGTTGTTCTCAAGCTTAACCCTGAACATGGCGTTGGGCAGGGCCTCGAGCACGGTTCCTGTGACTTCTATGCTGTCGTTTTTTGCCATCAGATCAGACCTCCTTCCGGCTCAAGCGTCAATATCCTCGGTTCGCCTTCGGTTATAACTATCGTGTTCTCGTAGTGTGCCGCGAATGATCCGTCCGTGGTAACGGCCGTCCAGTCGTTGGACAATATCTCAACGTCGTAATCTCCGACGGCTATCATCGGCTCGATGGCCAATGTCATTCCGGGGACCAGCTTGGGTCCGTGGCCTGCCTTGCCGTAGTTGGGGATCGCGGGGTCCTCGTGGAGGTCCCTGCCTATCCCGTGGCCCGTGAAATCCCGGATCACGGAGAAGCCTCTGGCTTCGACGTACTCCTGGATCGCGTGCTCGGCGTCTCCGAGTCTGGCGCCCGCCCTGCAGTACTTGAGCCCCTCGAAGAAGCTCTCCCTGCAGACGCGGATCAGTCTGGCGTTCTCCTCGCTGATCTCGCCGACCGGATAGGTCCTGGCAGCATCGGAATAGTAGTCTTTGTATATGGTCCCGAGGTCGACGCTCACGATGTCGCCCTCCCTGAGGATCTTCTTTCTCGAGGGGATGCCGTGAACGACCTCCTCGTTGACCGATATGCAGGCCGCGGCGGGGAACCCGCCGTAGCCCTTGAATGCGGGTGTCATACCGTGTTTCAGGATGAAATCGTCGACCCACTTGTCGATGTCCCTGGTGGAGATGCCCGGCTTTATGATCCCGGGGAGTTCTATGAACATCTCGCCGAGAACGCTGCAGGCCTTCGCCATCAGCTCGATCTCATGCTCCGATTTGATCACGATCATGACTTACTCTCCCACGGCGGAGGTGATGTCCGCGAAGACCTCGTCCGGAGCTTTCTCTCCGTCGATGCGGATCAGCCTTCCGTCTCCGTAGTAGTCGATGAGAGGAGCTGTGGAGCTGTCATAGACCTTGAGGCGGTTCATGACTGTCTCCTCGCTGTCGTCGGCTCTCTGGACGACCAGGCCTCCGCAGATGTCGCAGACGCCGGGCACCCTGGTCGGCTTGGTCAGCACGTGGTACGGAGCTCCGCACTTGATGCAGACCCTGCGGCCTGTGAGCCTGGGCAGCAGAGCCTCGGGGCGGACCTCTATGTCGACCACGCAGAGCTCAGAGCTCGCGCAGCCGAGGAAGCTGTCCAGCCTCTCGGCCTGAAAGACCGTTCTGGGGAAACCGTCGAGCAGGTAGCCGTTCTCGCAGTCAGGCTGCGAGAGGCGGTCCTCCACGAGGTCGCACACCAGGGAGTCCGGGACCAGTAGACCCTGATCCATATACTCCTTGGCCTTCTTCCCGAGCGGAGTGCCTTCCTTGACGTTGGCGCGGAAGATGTCTCCGGTCGAGATATGAGGTATGCCGTATTTTTGCGAAATGCCCGTCGCCTGGGTGCCCTTGCCGGCTCCCGGAGGTCCGAGCAGAACGATTCTCTTCACGCGCTGCCTCCTTATTTGAGGAATCCGCTGTAGTTCCTCATCATCATCATGGTCTCAAGCTGCTTCATGGTCTCGAGCGCTACGCCGACGGCGATGACCAGCGAGGTACCGCCGAAGCCGATCTGCAGGCTTGACCAGTGCGAGAGCAGGGTCGGCAGGGAGGCGATGATCGCGAGGAAGATCGCGCTCACGAGGTTGAGCCTGCTGCTGACCTTGGCGATGTAGTCCGAGGTGGGTCTGCCCGGTCTGATGCCGGGGATGAATCCGCCGTTGGTCTTCATCTGGTCAGCGATCTGCACGGGGTCGAAGCTGATCGCGCCGTAGAAGTAGGTGAAGGCTATGATGAACAAGATGTCGAGCACGAAGTAGATCCACACTCCGGGGTTGCCCGTGGAGCTCAGATACTTCTGCACGAAGTTGGCGAAGCCGCTGCCGGGCACCATGTAAGCGATGGTGCTGGGGAGCTGCAGTATCGATACCGCGAAGATCACGGGGATGACGCCGGCCTGATTCACCTTGATGGGAATGTGCGTGGTCTGTCCGCCGTACATCTTGCGTCCGACGACTCTCTTCGCGTACTGAACGGGGATCTTCCTGGTTCCCTCCTGCACGAGGATGATGCCGATGATGACGATCACCGCGAACACGCAGAAGATGAGGACGGAGATGATCCCCACGGTGCCGTCAGCGACACCTTTGAGGGTGCTCTTGATGGCGGTCGGGATCCTGGAGACGATACCGGCGAAGATCAGCAGCGAGATGCCGTTGCCCATGCCGTTTTCGTTGATCCTCTCGCCCAGCCACATCAGGAAGATGGAGCCGGCTACCAGCACCAGCACGATGACGCACTTGGAGAAGAAGCTGGAGTCGGTCAGTATCCCGCTGAACAGGCCGAAGGTGTAGCCGATGGCCTGGATCAGCGCGAGCGCCAGGGTGGTATATCTAGTGATAGCCGCGATCTTGCGCCTTCCCTCCTCGCCCTGCTTGGAGAGCTCCTCCAGATAGGGGATAGCCACTGCGAGCAGCTGCAGGATAATGGACGACGTGATGTACGGCGAGATGCCCAGAGCAAATATGGTGAAGTTGCTGAAGGCACCGCCCGAGAAGATATCGTAGAGTCCGAACAGACCCGCGCTGTTGGAATCGAACATGGACGCGAGCATCGCGCGGTTGATTCCTGGTACGGGGATGTTCGAGCCGAGGCGGAAGATGATGAGCATCATGAGGGTGTACAGCATCTTCTTCCTCATCTCGGGTATCTTCCAGGCCTGGATCACTGTCTGGAAAATGCCCATCTTAGACCACCTCTGCCTTTCCTCCCGCGGCAACGATCTTGTCGATCGCGCTGTTGCTGAACTTCTGAGCCTGAACGGTGAGATTCTTCTTGAGCTCGCCGCTTCCGAGGATCTTGATGCCGCCGGTGATGGCCTTGGCAAGGCCCGCCTCGATCATCATCTCGGGGGTGACGACGGTGCCGTCCTCGAAGATGTTGAGGGACTCGACGTTCACTGCAACGTAGTCAGTTCTGAAGTGGTTGGTGAATCCTCTCTTGGGGATCCTCCTGTAAAGGGGCATCTGGCCGCCTTCGAAGCCGAGACGGACGCCGCCGCCGCTTCTGGAGTTCTGGCCGTTCATGCCGCGACCCGAAGTGGTGCCGTTTCCGGTGCCGGTCCCTCTGCCCTTTCTCTTGGGCTTGAAGGTGGATCCGGCAGGCTTTTTGAGTTCGTGTAGTTTCATTCGTTCGCCCTCCTACTCAACTTCTTCTACCTGCAAAAGGTGGGAGACTTTGGCCACGGCGCCCCTGGTCTGCGGGGTGTTGGGAAGCTCCACGGTCTGGTGCATCTTGCGAAGTCCGAGGGCTTCGACGACCTTCTTCTGGTAAGGAGTAGAACCTATGGTGCTCTTTATAAGCGTGATCTTAAGCATTGCTCCTACCTCCTATCCTAAAATCTCTTCCTTGCTGAGTCCCCTGAGTCTGGCGACCTGCTCTACGGTCACGAGGCTCTTGAGGCCCGCGAGAGTCGCGTTGGCGACGTTGCCGGCGTTGCTGGAGCCCAGAGACTTGGCTCTGACGTCCTTGATGCCCGCGAACTCGAGCACGGTCCTGGCCGCGCCGCCCGCGATGACGCCGGTACCGGGGGCAGCCGGCATGAGCAGCACTCTGCCCGCGCCCGCGAAGCCTTCGGTCCTGTGGGGAATGGTGGTTCCCTTCATCGGAACGCTGATGAGATTCTTCTTGGCGTCCTCGCTGGCCTTTCTGACGGCCTCGGGGATCTCGACGGACTTGCCGAGGCCGAGCCCGACGTGGCCGTCGCTGTCGCCGACTACTACGGTGACGCTGAATCTTGAATTCTTTCCGCCCTTGACTACCTTGGTGACCCTTCTGATATTGACGATGGATTCCTTGAGGTCAAGCTTGGAGACATCTATCTTATTTGCCATATCCGGTGATCCTCCTTAGAAATCAAGGCCTGCAGCTCTAGCGCCGTCAGCCAGCTCTTTAACTCTTCCGTGATAGAGGTAGCCGCCCCTGTCGAAGGTGACGGTCTCGATCCCGGCTTCCTTGGCTCTCTTGCCGACGAGTTCGCCGACGAGCTTCGCGGCGGCCTTGTTTCCGCCGTAAGCAGCCTGCTCCTTGATCTCCTTGTCGAGAGAGGACGCCGCGGCGAGGGTCTTCCCGTTCACGTCGTCGATGACCTGCGCGTAGATGTTCTTAGAGCTTCTGAACACGCAAAGCCTGGGCATCTCGGGAGTTCCGAATACATTCTTTCTGACTCTCTCATGTCTTTTGACTCGATTGTCATTTCTGCTGTTCATGTTTCATCGTCCTCCCTTACTTACCGGTCTTGCCTTCTTTGCGGCGGATGTACTCGCCCGCGTAGTGGATACCCTTGCCCTTGTAAGGCTCCGGCTTTCTCCAGGCGCGGATGATGGCGGCGTAGTTGCCGACCTTGTCCTTATCGGCGCCCTTGACCAGGATCTCGGTCTGGCTGGGGACCTCGGTGGTGATTCCTTCGGGATCCTTCATCTCGACCGGGTGGGAATAACCGAGCTGCATGATGAGGGTGTCGCCCTTCTTCTCGGCTCTGTAGCCGACGCCGGTCATCTCGAGCTTCTTCTGATAGCCGTCGGTGACGCCTACGACCATGTTGTGGACGAGGCTCCTGGCGAGTCCGTGCTGCATGTTGGCCTCACGGCTCTCGTTCGAGGGAGTGAGAGTGATAGTTCCGTTCTCGTTCTCTACCTTGATGAGCTTGCTGATCTGCTGGGAGAGAGTTCCCTTGGGTCCCTTGACGGTAACAAGGTTCGAGTCGCTGACGGTGATCTCAACGCCGGCGGGAACAGTCACAGGCAGTTTTCCTATTCTGGACATTTGTTCTTCTCCTTTCCTTATTACCAAACGTAGCAGATTACTTCTCCGCCTACTCCGAGCTTCCTGGCTTCCTTGTCGGTGACAAGGCCGTTGGAGGTGGAGATGATGGCGATCCCGAGTCCGCCCAGAACCCTGGGGACGTCGGCGGCCTTGGCATAGACCTTGAGTCCCGGCTTGGAGATCCTCTTGATGCCGGTGATGACTCTCTGCTTGCCCTCGGCGTACTTCATCTGAACTCTGATGATGTCCTGTTTCTCGCCTTCAACGAGCTCGAAGCCCTTTATGTAACCCTCCTTGACGAGGATCTCGGCGATGTTCTTCTTGATCTTGGAAGCAGGGATATCAACAAAATCGTGTCCTGCTGTGTTCGCGTTTCTGATTCTTGTGAGCATATCTGCTACAGGATCGGTCATAGTCATTGTTGTTACCTCCTTCCCCTCTACCAGCTGGCCTTTCTGACTCCGGGGATCTCACCCTTGTAAGCCAGCTCTCTGAAGCATATACGGCAGATACCGTACTTTCTCAGATAAGCATGCGGTCTTCCGCAGATCTTGCAGCGGTTGTAAGCCTGTGTGGAGTGCTTGGGAGCTCTCTGCTGCTTGACTTTGAGAGATGTTTTAGCCATTGTGCCCTCCTACTTCTCAAACGGCATGCCCAGCATCTCGAGAAGCGTGTAGGCCTCTTCGTCGGTCTTTGCCGTAGTGGTGAATACGATATCCATGCCTCTGACCTTTTCTACCTTGTCGTAAACGATCTCAGGGAAGATCAGCTGCTCCTTGACGCCCATGGAATAGTTGCCGCGGCCGTCGAAGGAATTCTTGTTCACGCCCTTGAAGTCTCTGACCCTGGGGAGCACGATGTTGAAGAACTTGTCGGCGAACTCGTACATCCTCTCGCCGCGAAGGGTGACCTTGCAGCCTACGGACATTCCGCTTCTGACCTTGAAGTTCGCGATGGACTTTCTGGACTTGGTGACGACCGGAGCCTGGCCCGCGATCTCAGCCATTTCCTTCACCGCCATCTCGAGCAGCTTGGGGTTATCCTTTGCATCTCCGAGTCCCATGTTGAGGGTGATCTTTTCGAGTTTCGGAACCTGCATAACGTTATCGTAATTGTACTTATCCTTGAGGGCAGGGAATACCTGCTCCTTGTACTTATCTTTAAGTCTTGACAAGTCTGTTTCCTCCTTTCGAAATTAATCGATCACCTGACCGGACTTCTTGGAAATTCTCTTCTTGGTGCCGTTCTCGACGACGTAGCCGATGCGGCTGGGAGCCTTGGCCTTGCTGTCGTAGTACATCACGTTGGAAGCATCGATGGGTCCCTCGACCTTGCGGATCTCGGCGGGCTGATCGCCCTGGGCCTTGGCGTGCTTGGTCTGGATGTTGACGCCCTCGACGATTACGGTATTGTTCTTGGGATATACGGCGAGGACCTTGCCGGTCTTGCCCTTATCCTTGCCGGTGATCACCTGGACGGTGTCGTTCCTTTTGATCTTCATTAGATGGGCCTCCTTACAGTACTTCCGGAGCAAGGGACACGATCTTCATGAAGCCCTTGTCTCTGAGCTCTCTGGCGACCGGTCCGAAGATACGGGTCCCCTTCGGGGTCTTGTCTTCGTTGATGATGACAGCCGCGTTCTGGTCGAACTTTACGTAGCTTCCGTCGACTCTCCTGGCGCCGGTAGCGCTTCTGACGATGACGGCCTTGACTACGTCGCCCTTCTTGACGATACCGCCCGGGGTGGCGTCCTTAACGGCACATACGATGATGTCGCCAATATTCGCATATTTACGACCGGTACCTCCGAGGATCCTGATGCAAAGGAGTTCCTTAGCACCGGAGTTGTCGGCGACCTTCAGTCTTGTTTCATTCTGGATCATCTGGTGCCTCCTTATTTAACCTTCTCTACGACCTTGACCAGTCTCCATCTCTTGCTCTTGGAGAGAGGCCTGGTCTCCATGATCATGACCTTGTCGCCGATCTCGCACTCGTTGTTCTCGTCGTGCGCCATGTACTTCTTGGTGATCTTGGTAGACTTTCCATAGAGAGCGTGACGGCGGGATTCCTCAGTGCTCACAACGATGGACTTGTCCATCTTGTTGCTGGTAACGATACCGGTCACTGTTCTTCTTGCGTTTCTTTCTTCTGCCATTGTCCACGTCCTCCTTTCTACTTATCGGCTGCCTTGAGCTCGTTCTCTCTGATCACGGTCTTGATCCTCGCGATGTCTCTCTTGATCTCTTTCATCTTCGCGGGGCTCTCGAGCTGGCCGGTCACGTGCTGGAAGCGGAGATTGAAGAGCTCCTTCTTGAGCTTCATCTCCTCGCTCGCAAGCTCGGTCTGGCTCATATTTCTTATCTTTTCGATCTTCATTACGCCTTAGCCTCCTGCATTGCCTTGCTGACGAACTTGCACTTGATCGGGAGCTTGTGGGAGGCGAGGCGCATGGCCTCCTTGGCGTCCTCCTCGGGCACTCCGGCGATCTCGAACATGATCCTGCCGGGCTTTACGACAGCTACCCAGTAAGCGGGAGCTCCCTTTCCTGAACCCATACGGACTTCAGCCGGCTTCTTGGTTACGGCCTTGTGGGGGCAGATC